>JAYEKC010000053.1:0-5358 GCA_034716715.1 Gemmatimonadota bacterium
TCCTCCTTCGTCACGTCGCGGAACAGCATTCCGCCCTCGTTGTGGAACAGGGCGAGCTTCCCGTAACGGTACACGAGCAGGTCCTCGCGCCCGTCGTTGTCATAGTCGCCCCACACGGCGCCCATCGACACGCCCACTCCGGGGGCGTTGAGGTCGGCCACTCCCGCCTCGAGGGCCACGTCGCGAAACGTGCCGTCACCGTTGTTTACGTACAGCGCGTTTGGCTCGCCGAACCGGCTGTTGGTGAAGTAGAGGTCGGGCAGGCCGTCGCCGTTCACGTCCACCACGCTCACCCCGGCGCCCACGCCCGCGATGTGCGGCGCGATGTTGTCGAGCCGCGGGTCGAGCGTGGGGCGGTGGTGCACGAACGTGATGCCGGCCGCGAGGGTCACGTCCCGGAGGGCGAACCCCGGCTGGTCCGCGCTCGCGGGCGGGTGGATGGTCGCGCGGTTCATCACCACCACGCCACCGATGCCCGCGGCGAACGCGATGGTGGCCACGCCCTTGCGTGCGCGCTGCGTCAGCACGCCCGCAATCTACCCCGTTGGGGACGCTACTATATAGTTGCGTCAGCCGTGTTGCCCGCCCTAGAGTTCGCCGCAGGGAAATGACCTTCCACGCCTTCGCCCGCCCCGCTCCGTTTCGCGCCGCGGTCTGTACCGTCCTTACCGCGGCCGCGCTGCTCGCGCCCGCCTGCGGCCGCGACCGCCCCGCCGACGCCGGCAGCCTCGTCACCGCGCGCACGCTCGGCCTCGCCTACCTCCAGACCGACCAGCTCGCCGAGGCGGAGGCGCAGTTCAAGCGCGTCATCGCGCTGGCGCCCAACGAGGCGCTCGGCCACGCCAACCTCGCGCTCACCTACCTGCGCGGCGGGCGGCTGCAGGACGCCGAAGCCGAGGCCGTCAAGGCGCGGGCGATCGATTCGACGGCGGCGAACATCGCGCTCATCGTGGCGGGCGTGTACGCGGCGCAGGGCCGGGCCGCCGACGCCCGCGCGGTGCTCGACCCGTTGGCGCGCGCCGGGAGCGACGACCCCGCCGTGCTGTTCGCGCTGGCACAGCTCGACACGAGCGCCGCCGCGGCCGATGCACGCGCCGGGCTCCTCCGCCGCATCCTGGCGAAGGCGCCCACCAACCTCGCCGTCCGGATGGCGCAGCTCGGCGCGTTCGTCGCGCGCGGCCAGGCCGACAGCGCAACCCGCGCGATTGAGGAGATCCGGCGAATGCGCCCCGAGCCTCCGCGCGAGGCGCTGGCCCCGTACGCCGCCGCCCTGCCGCTCCTCCGGGCCGGCCGCCTCGCCGACGCGCGGCCCGCGCTCGACCGGTTCCGCGCAGCCATGGAGTTCACGCCCGCGTACCAGTCGTCGCTGCGTGCGGTGAAGGGCCCGGACGGCCCGATGGTCGGCCGCCCCGCCCTGACGTTCAGCCCCCGCCTCGACGTGGCGCAGCGTGTGACGTCCCTGGGCAAGGCCGTCGCCGACGCCGTGCAGCTCACCGACGTCACGGCCGACCTCAAGCTCGCGCCGGCGGGCGCCGGCGCGCCCACCACCGGCGCGTCCGCGGTTGCCGCCGGCGACTTCGACGGCGACGGCGAGGACGACCTGTTCGTTTCGGAATGGGACGGCGGCGCGCGCGCGTTCGTGCCGAGCCTCTACGTCGCGAGGAAGGGCACGCTCGAGGACGTGACGACGTCCGCCCGCCTCGCGCTACCCGGCGGCGCCACGTTCGCCATCTGGGCCGACTACGACAACGACGGCTGGCTCGACCTCTTCGCGATCGGCGCCAACGGCCGCGGCCACCTGTTCCGCAACGCCGGCGGCAAGCGGCTCGACGACGTCACCGCGCGCGCGGGCGTGGGCGACGTGGGCGGCGCCACGAAGGCCGCGTTCGTGGACATCGACCACGACGGCGACCTCGACCTCGTGGTGGTGGGCCCGAATGGCGTCCGCGCGTTCCAGAACCGCGGCGACGGCACGTTCAGCGACGAGACCGCGGCGTACGGCTTGAATGTTGCGCCTGCCGCACCTGCTGGACGCACGGTCCCCGCTGCGCCGGCCGGGGTCGGCCCGTACGACATCGCCTTCGCCGACTTCGACGGTGACGGCCGCACGGACCTGCTCGTGAGCCGCGGCGCAGCCGGCCTCACGCTCTTTCGCAACGCCGGCGCGCGGAGGTTCGAGGACGCCACCGCCGCCTCCGGCCTTGCCGCCGCGGGCGCCGCGGGCGCGTTCGCCGTGGGCGACTACGACAACGACGGCGCGTTCGACGTCGTGGTCGCGCCGCCCGGCGCCGGCGACGTGACGGTGTGGCACAACAAGGGCGACGGCACGTTCACGCGCGACACGCGCCGGTCGGCCTCGCTCGCGCCCCTCCGGACCTTCGCCGTGAGCGCGCTCCGGTTCGCCGACTACGACAATGACGGCTGGCTCGACGTCATTGCCGCGGGCACGCCGGCCGGCGCCGGCACCGGCCTCCGCGTGTTCCACAGCGACGCCAAGGCGGCGTTCGACGACCGCTCGTCGCTCGTACCCGCCACGGTGGGCCCGGCCACGGCGCTCGCCATCACCGACCTCGGCAACGACGGCGACGACGACTTCATCGTTGCGAGCGCCGCCACGGGACCGCGGGCCGTCCGGAACACGGGTGGCAACGCCAACCTCTACGTGCAGGTGCGGCTTTCCGCGCTCCGCACCGGCAGCGGCAAGAACAACGACTTCGGCATCGGCTCGCGGGTCGAGCTGCGCGTGGGCGACGTGGTGCAAACCCGCACCGTCACGTCGGCCACCACGCTCTTCGGGCTCGGCGCGCACCTCAAGGCCGACGTGCTCCGCGTGGAGTGGACCAACGGCGTGCCGCAGGTGATCTACTTCCCGGGCTCCGACCAGGACGTGCTCGAGAACGAGGTCCTGAAGTCCAGCTGCGGTTTCCTCTATGCGTGGAATGGCGAGCGGTTCGAGTTCGTCACCGACGTGATGTGGCGCAGCGCCCTTGGCATGCCGATGGGGCTCATGGCCGGCGGCACCGCGTGGGCGCCCGCCGGCGCGTCGCAGGAGTACCTCACCATCCCTGGCTCGGCGCTCAGCGCGAGGGACGGCAGGTACGTCCTCCAGCTCACCGAGGAGCTGTGGGAGACGTCGTACACGGATGAAGTGCGGCTCATCGCCGTGGACCATCCCGACTCGGTGACCGTGCACGTGGACGAGCGCTTCGTGCCGCCCGGACCCGTCTCGCTGAGGCTGTACAACGCCGTCAACCGCCACCCGCCGCTGTCGGCGGTGGATGGGCGCGGGCGCGATGTCCTCCCCGCCCTCCGCGAGAAGGACGACGTGTACGTGTCCGACCTCGTCGCGACGGAGTTCCAGGGCATCGTCGAGCCGCACGACCTCGTGATGGACCTCGGCCCCGACGCCGGCGCGCCCGGCACGTCACTCTACCTGCGCGGCTGGATCTACCCCACCGACGCGAGCATCAACGTCGCGCTCTCGCAGCAGTCGCGCATCACGCCGATGCTGCCGGCCCTTGAGGTGCGCGACGCGTCGGGCGCGTGGCGCAAGGCCGCCGACGTCGGGTTCCCGTCCGGCAAGGACAAGACCATCGTCGTGGACCTTGCCGGCCAGTTCCCGACGAAGGACCACCACGTGCGCATCCGCACGAACATGCAGATCTACTGGGACCAGGCGTTCGTGGCGACGGACGCCCCGCGGAGCCCGGTGAAGATGACAACGCTCACGCTCGAGCGCGCCGACCTGCACTTCCGCGGCGTGTCGGAGATGTACCGCAAGGGCGGCCGCTACGGGCCGCAGTGGTTCGACTACTCGAAGGTGATCCGCGAGCCGGTCTGGCGGCCCATCACCGGCAACTACACGCGCTTCGGCGACGTCCTGCCGTTGCTTGGCAAGCCCGACGACATGTACGTGGTGATGGCCCCCGGCGACGAGACCACGCTCACGTTCGACGCGAACATCCCGCCCCCGCCCGCGGGCTGGACGCGCGACTTCCTGCTCTACTCCGACGGCTGGATCAAGGACGCGGACCTGAACACCGCCCTCGGCAACACGGTCGGGCCGTTGCCGTTCCACGGCATCAAGTCGTACCCGCCGCAGCCGGGCGACGCGTACCCGGCCGATGCGGCGCACCAGCGATATCTGCGCGAGTACAACACCAGGGTCATCGGGCGCCGATAGCCGCCACGCCGGTTCCGGACCGCATCGCCAATGCCGCGTTCGGCCCCCGTACCCCGGCGCCGCGCCGTGGCGGCCCGGCGACACCGCCGCCGCGCACCGCTGGGCCGGACGGCTACATTCTCCACGACCCGGCCTGAACCTCCCGAGACGCCGGAAGGGGAGATCCACATGCACCGCTCGTTCCTCACCTGCGCCGCCGCTACGCTCGCCTCCGCCCTCGCGGTCGCCGCCCTGCCCGCCGCCGCGACGGCACAACGCGTGCAGGTCACGCTCGACAAGTCCGTCACGTCGGCGCCGGTCACCGGCCGCGTGTTCGTCTTCTTCGCGAAGTCCGACGCCCGCGAACCGCGCCTGCTGGGCGGCTCGTACGGCGGCAGCGTGCCGTTCTTCGGGCTCGACGTCGATGCGCTGAAGCCGGGCGCCACGGCCACGATCGACGCCAAGGTGCTCGGCTATCCGTACAAGTCGCTGCGCGACGTCCCCGCCGGCGATTACTACGCGCAGGCCCTCCTCAACGTCTACACGCAGTTCCATCGCGCCGACGGGCACGTGATCTGGGTGCACGAGGACCAGTGGGAAGGCCAGCACTTCAACACGTCGCCGGGCAACCTTGTGAGCGCCGTGGTGAAGGTGCACCTGGACCTCAGGGCCACCGCGCCCATCCAGCTCTCGCTCGTGCGCGCGCTGCCACCCGTCGACGTGCCGGCCGACACGCGTTGGGTGAAGCGGGTCAAGATCAGGAGCGAGCTGTTGTCGAAGTTCTGGGGCGCCCCGACGTACATCGGCGCCACCGTCCTGCTCCCGAAGGGATTCGACGACGAGCCCACGCGCCGGTACCCGGCCGTGTACATACAGGGCCACTTCGGCCTCGGCGCGCCATTCGGGTTCACGGAAGGCGGCGCGGCGGGCGGCCGCGGCGGCCGCGGCGGCGCGAGCGGCGTGCGCATGCAGCTCGGCGCCCCCCTGCCCTACGACAACGTGCCCACGTCCGTGCGGGAGTCGGGAGACCAGTTTGCCGCGTCGTGGCAGCAGGCCGACTTCCCGCGCTTCGTCGCCATCACGTGGCAGCACCCCACGGCGTACTACGACGATTCGTATGCCGTGAATTCGGTCAACAACGGCCCCTACCAGGACGCTCTGCTCACGGAACTCGTCCCGCTGCTGGAAAAGCAGTT
>JAYEKC010000054.1:0-5358 GCA_034716715.1 Gemmatimonadota bacterium
GACGAGTAGTCGCCGGCCACAGCCCTGCCCGCCACGCCTCCCTGCGGTGGCGCGGCAGGGCCGACTACCCGTCCGCCTCGATCGCGTCCAGAATCCCGCATGGACGCCCGGAACGCCCGCAATCGCACGAGGCGATGATGGCGTCGAGCGATGCCCGCATGGCCGCGAGCCGGGCGATCCGATCGTCGATCTCGGCGACCTTGGCGGCGGCGAGGGTCCGGACCCGCGTGCCGGAACGTGGCCCTGGTGCCCGCAACGCCAGCAGAGCCTTGGTCTCTTCGAGCGTGAACCCGAGCCTCTGCGCGCTCCGGATAAAGCGCACGCGCCGCACCGTGTCGGAGGGATACCGCCGATATCCGGCGGCCGAGCGCAGGGGCGCAGGGATCAGGCCGCGGCGCTCGTAATACCGCAGCGTCTGAGACGTGACCCCCGCCGCTGCGGCGACCTCGCCGATGCGTTGCCCGTCTTCGGGGATCATGGCCGCCTCCTGCCGCAACCTAAACCCTGCACCGCGCTACAGGTCAAGCGCGGGCAGCTCGCATCAGGTTCCCTCCACCGGCGGGAGGAGTTTTTCGATGATGGTCTGGCGCAACTGGCGGATGCGTTCCTCGTCGCGCTCGTAGATCACCCAGCGACCCACCTTCCGCGACTCGATCAGTCCCGTACCGAGCAGAACCTGCACCTGCTCGCTCAGCGCGGGCTGCGAGATGCCCAGCTTGCGCCGCAGGCCGGTGGCCGTAGCGCCAGGAGGCACCGCGTTGGGCGCCGCTCCCTGTGGAACCCTGGCATCGGGCATTCCAAGCAGCTCGAGGATGCGCAGCCGCGTGGGGCGGGCGATCGCCTTGAGACCTTGCATCAAGTTCACTGGTACCTCCAGCCGAATCGGAGTTTACCGATGCGAATCGGCCGGCGTCCAGTGCCGGCGCACTTGCATCCGCGGGAAGAGCGCAAAGGTGAGCCGCCCAGGATTGAAGGTGCAGCGGACAGCTCCCCCACAGCAATGAACACATTGGAGTATGCCGAAGTCAGCCGGCATGTTTACGTGGCACACATAGGAAGCTGCTTGTGGCAAGCGATCAGTTGCAGGTGAGCAACCAGGCGGTCCCGGTGCGCGATCTACTCGATACCGCTGTACACATCAGACAATTCCGATTCGAACCGGCAAGATGCGGCGTCCGTCGTCGAGAGGTGAGTGGTCAACCAGACCGCCATCGGCAAACGCATCGGATGTCTCCTATACTAGACGTGCCGTGAGCCTGGTCAGTCCGGGCAGATCGGCGCATTTCGAATCAATGCAGCCTGGCAAGACCCGGAGTGAGTGTCGCCAGCCCGTGAATGACAGTCAACACATCGGAAAGAACCGATTACGATGACGTCTGAGCCATGTACAAATCTGGAAATACCTATCTCAACGCCAGAGCTACGCACAAACCGGGCTCAGGGCTCCGGGGTGTGGCCTGCGAGTGGTGACGCATCGACGAGGGGGAAGACGTTGACGCGCCTTGCTCGGCACTCGATGGCGACCGACACCCTGCCGCTGCGGTCCGGTGTGGCGGTGCTCGCGCTGGTCGTGATCGCGGCGCCAAACCTGGCGTGCAGGCCCGACACCCGCGCGGGCGAGTCCAGCACCGCCACGGCGCGAGCGCCCCAAAGCCGGCCACCTGACGACCAGCCTCAGCGCCCGGCTGCCGATTCATCATCTCGCGGCCAGTTGACGTCGATGCGTTGTTCGCCGATGTCGAACGTGCCGCACGATCCGTGCGGGCGACCCTCGATGCCATGACGGCGGCGCTCCGCCCCGACTCCGGGACGCCGCAGGCCGACTCGACGTTCGCGCGCTTCCGCGGCGTGCTCGACGACGACCTTCGCGTGATCAACCGCGTCGCGTTCGATCGGAAGCTTGACGACCTGTTCCACATCACCTGGATGCTCGAATCCGAACGGGTGGAGACACTCCGCCATCACGGCATCGCAGACACCGCCGCAGCGCGTGTCATCGTCGACTCCCTCATTCGGCGCCTCGGCGCTCAAGGCATCTGGACCCGGGACGGCGGGGAAGGCCTGGTGTTTTCCGTCAATGAAGACACCGTTGCCGCCGTAGTCGGTCCGTTGCTGTCGCCGGCAGGGCGCGCGTACCTGACCATCGCGTCGCAGGAACAGCACCGCCCTTCGGCGAACGATGCCTCGCTCATGGTCTCGTGGGATGAATTCGGCGATCGCCTGGCGGCGGACGGTTTCGTATCGACGTACCCGACCAGCCCGTTCACGGCCGAGATGCGCGACAGGGGCGCGATGTTCCTCCGATTCTACCTCAGAGGATCGCCGGGCTTCGATGGCCGAGCACCGACGCTCACAGAAGCCGCCAAAACCAACATGGAGCACTTTCTTGCCGTGTACGGAGCCACGCCTGCCGGCGCCATCGTGCGCGGTTACCGGGACGCACTGAAGGCTCAAGGCTACCGCGGCGGCAAGACCCTGGACGAGCACCTGGCGCGGCAACGCCCATAACCACCGGGACAGGCGCGCAGCGGTGGCGCCCCCGCGCGCGCTACCGCATTCAGTCCGTCCGGGCGAGCGGGTGGTGGTACGTCCGACGGAGAAGGTACGCCACCACGCCGAGGTTGATCACGAGCGCGGCGATGGGCACGAGGCCCGGGCGCCGGACCAGCTCCACGACCTCGAACGGCAGGTAGATGGCGGCGGTCGCGGCGGCGAGCCACACGGCCCAGCGGCGCCCGTACCAGAGCCCGAACGCCTCGACGAACCGGCCAATGACGTACGCGCCCGCGCCCAGCGCGAGGAGTTGCATGTGCGTGGAAGCGTCGGCAGCAACGACCTCGAAGATGTGGGGTTGGTGCTTGGCCGGGTTGAGGTGCAGGTGGCCGACGAGGATCTCGACCACGCGCCGGAGCCCGCGGTTCCACGACATGACGCCGAGCCCGGCGAGGAGGACGAGCACGCCCTTGGAGGCCTCG
Organism: Gemmatimonadota bacterium; assembly: GCA_034716715.1. Taxonomy (GTDB): domain Bacteria; phylum Gemmatimonadota; class Gemmatimonadetes; order Gemmatimonadales; family Gemmatimonadaceae; genus Fen-1231. The sequence continues at coordinate 2,976 of JAYEKC010000054.1, forward strand.
AACAGCGCGACGCCCTTGAACGAGACGGGGGGCGCGGGCGATGCGGGAGAAGCCGGCCCGGGGGGAGGCGCGGCGCCGCCGGGGGCGGTCATCTCAGAGGTCGGCGCAGGACTTGTTGATGTTGCCGCACGCGCCACAGATGAGCTTGCACTTGCGCCAGGCGAGGGCGCGGGCGCCGCAGAAGTCGCACGGCGCCGGGTCGGTGGTGCCGTCGCGCGGGTCGCGGCGCGGCGTTGCCGGCTCGGCGTTACTCAAAGTCGAGCGCGAGGTTCATCGCCGGCGGCGAATGCGTCAGCGCGCCGATGGAGATGCGGTCCACCCCGCTGGCCGCGATGGCGGCGACGTTCTCGAGCGTCACGCCGCCGCTCGCCTCGGTGACGCCGCGGCCCGCGGCGATGGCCACGCACTCGCGGAGCGTGGCCGGGTCCATGTTGTCGAGGAGCACGCTCTCGGCGCCGGCCTCGACGGCGGCGCGCACCTGCGCCGGGGAATCGCATTCCACCTGCACGTGCATCCCCTTGGGCGCGTGCTCGCGCACCCGCCGCACGGCCACGGCCACGTCGCCGCCAAGCGCGGCGAGGTGGTTGTCCTTGATGAGCACGGCTTCGGCGAGGTCGAAGCGATGGTTCGTTCCGCCGCCGCAGCGCACGGCGTACTTCTCGAGGGCGCGGTAGCGCGGCGTGGTCTTGCGCGTGTCGGTGATGGCGGCCCGGGTGCCGGCAACAGCGTCCACGAAGCGGCGCGTGAAGGTGGCGATGCCCGAGAGCCGCTGCATGAAATTGAGCGCGGTGCGCTCGGCGGCCAGCAGGCCGCGGGCGCGCCCGGACACGAAGAAGATCGTGGCGCCGCGCGGGACCGGCGTGCCGTCCTCGGCGTCCACGCGAATGGTCACCTCCGGGTCGCAGAGCCGGAACGCCGCGAGTGCGAGCGGGACGCCGCATACCACCCCGGCCTGCCGTGATGCCAGCTGCGCGCGTGCCCGCTGGCCGGGCAGGACGGTGGCGATCGTGGTGATGTCGCGCGCCGCGGCGTCCTCGTCGAGGGCGTCCTGCACGAGCGCGATGATGGCCGCGTCGTCGAGCGGGAACTGCCCGCGGCCGCGGGTGAAGCGCGCGGGCTGCAGCGGCGTGATGCGGCGCGGCGGGTGGGCGTCTTCGTCGGCGATCATTCGCCCGGATCCACGCCGGGGGCGGGCGGCGTCGAGCCACCGCCAATCGCGACCATCCGCTCGATCGCGAGGCGGGCGCGCGCGGCCACGTCGTCCGGCACGGTGATGCGATGGCGCAGGTGCTCGAGCGACTCGGCGACCTTCGCCAGCGTGGTGACCTTCATGTATGCGCACGAGGCGCGCTCGTTGGCGGCGTAGAACCGCTTGCCGGGGTAGTTGCGCTGGAGGCGGTGCAGGATGCCCACTTCGGTGGCGACGATGAAGTCCGTCGCCGCCGACTGGCCGGGGCGCTTCATCATCCCCTCGGTGGAGAGGATGTGCACGCCGTCCGGGTCCACGTCGCCAGCGGACACGGCCTCGACGACGCTCGTGGCGCAGCCGCACTCCGGGTGGATGAGGAACTCGGCGCCGGGGTGCATGGAGCGCTGCAGCCGGATGTTCTCGGGATCGATGCCGGCGTGCACGTGGCACTCGCCCATCCAGACGTGGATGTTGTGGCGGCCGGTCACGCGGCGCACGTGCGCGCCGAGGAACATGTCGGGCAGGAAGAGGATCTCGCGATCGGCGGGGATGGCGTTGATGACGTCCACCGCATTGCCGGACGTGCAGCAGTAGTCGCTCTCGGCCTTCACCTCGGCCGACGTGTTCACGTACGACACGACGACGGCACCCGGGTGCTCTTCCTTCCACTTCCGCAGTTGCGGCGCGTCGATGGTGGCGGCAAGGGAGCAGCCGGCGGCGAGGTCGGGGAGGAGGACAGTCCTCGTCGGCGAGAGGATCGCGGCGGTCTCGGCCATGAAGTGCACGCCGCAGAACACGATGACGTCGGCGCCGGTCTTCGCGGCCTCGCGCGAGAGGCCGAGCGAGTCGCCCACGTAGTCGGCCACGTCCTGGACCTCGGGACGCTGGTAGTTGTGCGCGAGGATGACGGCGTTGCGGGTCCGGGCGAGCCGGCGGATGTCGTCCTGCAGGGCGGTGCCCGCGGCGACGGTTGTTGCGGCCATGCCTGAATTTACCTTTTCGGCGCCCGCCGCGGGGTGCCGGGACACCTGAGAGCCGGTATAGTATCCCGCGTGATGACGGACCCCCTTGCCTTTGCCGGCGGGCTCGCCGCCGCCGGGTTCCGCGCGCTGGCGCTCACGGGCACGTTGGTGGCGGTGGGCGCCGTGGCGTTCACGCGGCTCGTGGCGCCGCGCGCGGGCATCGCCGCGGCCG
>JAYEKC010000055.1:0-5354 GCA_034716715.1 Gemmatimonadota bacterium
CCGCGCCCGGCGGCAGCCAGCACGCTGCGGCCCCGCCTCACGCTCGTGATTGACGATGATCCGGACGCCCGCACGGTGCTCGGACAGCAGCTCATTGACCTCGGCTGCGACGTGGTGTACGCCGCAACCGCGGACGACGGCATCGTGCTCGCCCGGCGTGTGCGCCCCGACCTCGTGACGCTCGACGTCATGATGCCGATGAAGGGCGGCATCGAGGCGCTCCGCGAGTTCAAGGCCGCCCCCGACCTGCGCGACATCCCTGTCGTGCTGGTGAGCGTCGTGGCCGAGGACTACCGCGGGCGCGTATTCGGGGCCGTGGATTGCCTCGAGAAGCCGGTCACGCGGGAGGCCCTCGCCGACGTGCTGCGGCGCACCGCCCCCGGTGGGGGGCCGGCGGTTCCGCCGCGCATCCTGGTAGTGCGCGACGCCGGCGCCGCCGACGAAACGCGCGCCGACCTCGCCCTCCCGGACGGCGCCCGCGTGGACGTGGCGCTCGGCCTCGCCGATGCCCGCGCCATGATTGCCGCGCACGGCGCGCCGAGCGCCATCGTGCTGGATCTCCCAGCGGCCGGGACGGCCGCGCTCGACTGGCTCTCCGGCCTTCGTGACACGCGATCGACCTTTGGCGTGCCCGTGGTCGTGGCGCTGCCCGCCACACCTCGGGACGGGCCGCCGGTCGCGCCGCGACCGGTGGGTTCCAGCGCGCTCCGCGACGACCACCTCCGCGCCGACCTCCTGGCGGTGCTGCAAATGCTGCGGCCCGCCGGCGCCACACAGGGAGCCTGACCATGCCCACAACCGGCACCGCAGCACCGATCGCGCGACCGGTCCGCTGGCCCGTCGCCACCGCCGACTATCTGCGCAAGCCCATCGATCCGCCGCGGCTCATCGCCCGCGTGCTCGACCGGCATGCCATTGCCCGCCTGCACACGTTCGGTGGCCCACCGCTGGTGGCCCGGATGGCCGCCCTCTTCGCCGAGAGCGGGGCCGGACGGATCCGTGCCGCTGCCGACGCCGCCAGCCGCGGCGACTGCCCCGCCGTGGGCGACGCCCTGCACTCCCTCAAGTCCAGCGCCGCCCAACTCGGCGCAACCGCCCTGGCCCTGACGTGCCAGGAGGGCGAGACACGCGCCCGCGCCCACGACGCGGCGTCCCTCGAGGCGCTCGTGGCCGACGCGGCCGCACAGTTTGCCGCCGCGGTGCGCGACCTCGAGTACGTCGTGGGGAGCACCGAGTGAAGGTGCCTGCCGTGGCCCGCCTTGGCGACGCGCCCCCGCTGGCGTCCCCGGCGCCGATGTCGGTCGCCGCGCGGGTCGCGTTCGTGGTATTCACGGCGGCCCTCTTCGGGTTTCTTGCGGCGGACACCGGCTACCTGCTGGCCCTGCGTCCCGCAGGCGTCGTGTTCCTCTGGCCGCCGGCCGGCCTCGTCGTTGCCGCGCTGCTCCTCGTTCCCGCGCGCGACCGCGCGGCGGTCCTGGTCGGGGCGTTCGCAGGCAATATCGCGGCCGATGCCTCGCACGGCGCAGGGATCGGCCTCGCCGTTGCCGGTAGCGCCGTCAATGCCGTCGAGCAGGTGCTTGCCGCCCTGGTGGTCGCCCGCGTCGGTGGCGCCGGCGCGGGATTCCACACGCTGCGCAAACTGGGCGGCGTCATCCTCGCCGCGGTCGGCGTGACGGCGCTCACGGCGCTCGCGGGCGCCATGGTCGTCGGCCACTACTCCGTTCACGCCAGGTACTGGGTGGCGTGGCTCGGCTGGTGGACCGGCGATGGACTTGGCATTCTCGTGCTCGTTCCGCTCGTCACGGCGTGGGCCGGCGTTGCGCGCGGCGAACTCACGCGCCCTGCACCCCGCTGGGTGAGTGAGGCCGTGGCGTTCATCGTCACCATCGTCGCGGCGGCGGTGGTGCTTCTCGCGGGCGGCGCCGACCCGGCAGTCACGCTCTCGCCGTACAGCCTGCTGCCGCTGCTCATCCTTGCCGGCATTCGGTACGGGCCGGTCGGATCGGCCACGGCCAGTTTCGCCGTGACCGTCGTCACCGCCATCGAGGCCTCGCGCAGCGTCACGCTCTTTGGCGGCGGCATTGGCGCGGGCAGCCACCAGTTGCTCACGGCCTACACGTTCCTCGGCCTGGTCACCATCTCGGCCCTGCTGCCGGCGGTGGTGCTCGCAGAGCGTGAGCGGGCCGAGCGCCGGAGTCGCGAGAACGAGGAGCTGTTCCGCCAGATCGCCGACAACGTGAATGAGGCCTTCTTCGTGGCCGACGTGGCCACGCGGCGCACGTTGTACGTGAGCGCGCGGTGGGCGGAGATCTGGGGCCGCCCGGTGGACGACGGCGACGTGCCGGGCTCGTGGCTCAATGCCGTGCACCCGGCCGACCAGCCGTCGCTCATCGCCAACATGGACGCGAACGCCCGCGGGGAGGCCACCGAGTCGCACTTCCGGGTGCGGCGTCCCGACGGCAGCGAGCGCTGGGTACACGGCCGGAGTTTCCCGGTCCGCAACCGGGCCGGTGCCGTGTATCGCGTGGTGGGGCTCGCGGCCGACGTCACCGCCATGCGCGAGTACGAGCAGCGGTCCCTGCAGGCGCAGCGCGTGGAAGCGGTGGGTCTCCTGGCGGGCGGCGTGGCCCACGACTTCAACAACCTGCTGACGGTCGTCTTCGGCGAGGTGGACCAGCTCCGGCGGTCGGGCTCCCTGTCCGACGCCGACCGCGGATCGCTCGAGGAACTCGCGCGCGCGGCCGACAGCGCGGCCGCGCTCACGCGGCAGCTCCTCGCCTTCTCGCGCCGACAACCGGCGCAGGCCAGCGTGTTCGACCTGAACGACGCCGTGACCGACACCGCGCGCATGCTGCGCCGGCTCATCGGCGAGCACATTCGCCTCGTCGTGACCGCTGCGCCCACGAGGCTGGCCGTCTGCGCCGATCGCGGGCAGGTGGAGCAGCTGCTCACGAACCTGGCCGTGAACGGCCGCGACGCCATGCCCGGCGGCGGCGCGCTCACCGTGGAGACCGCGACGGTGTCGAGCCTGGCGGCCGTCCCCGGCGCCGACGTGGCTGCCGCTGCGGCCGCCCCGCCGCCCGGCGGCTGCTGGGCCATCCTCGCCGTGCGCGACGTGGGAACGGGGATTGCGCCGGAGGTCCTGCCGCGCATATTCGAGCCGTTCTTCACGACCAAGGATGTCGGCCGCGGTACGGGGCTTGGCCTGGCCACCTGTCAGACCATCGTCGCCCGCGCGGGCGGACACCTGCTCGTGGAAACGGAGATTGGGCACGGCACCACGTTCCGCGCGTGCTTCCCTGTTGCGGCGGAACCCGAGGCCGCGACCACGGATGACCTCGCGCGCGCGGACGCGGTGCCGCGCGGAACCGAAACCGTGATGATCGTCGAGGACCAGACCGGCGTGCGGAAGGCGGCGGCCCGCGTGCTGCGGTCGGCCGGGTACCAGGTGGTGGAGGCGCGCGACGGCGACGACGCCCTGCGCCGGATCAGCGATCCGGGCGCGCGCGTGGACCTGTTGCTCACCGACGTCGTGCTGCCCACCATCAGCGGGCCGGAGCTGGCCGACCTCGTACGGGCCATGCGACCGACCATGAAGATGTTGTTCACGTCCGGATACACTGGCGAGTGGCCCGTGGGCATCGATCACGTGGAGGGCACGGCGCGCCTCGTGCCCAAGCCGTTCACCCCGGACGACCTCACCCGGTCGGTGCGCGAGGCGCTCGACGCCCGGGACGGAGGGTGACGATGCCATTCCTGTCGCACGGCAGTATCGCGCACGTCGCCATCATGGCGAGCCTCGCCGCAGCGGTGCTCCTGGCGTGGTGGTGGGCGCGCGCGGCGGTGCGCGCGGCCGCGGCGCGCAGCGCACGCGTCACCGCCGATCTTGCGGCGGCAGAAGACCGCTACCGGCAGTTCTTCACAGACACGCCGGTGGCGTTGTACCGGACGTCACCAGAGGGCCGGATTCTCGAGGCCAACAAGGCGCTTGCCGCGATGCTGGGCTATGCGACGCCCGAAGAGGCGATCGGCGTCAACGCCACCGACCACCACGTCGAGCGCTCGCAGCGGGACACGTTCCGTGTGGTGCTCGACGGCGCGCGCGCCGTGCGAATGCGGAATGTACTGTTGCGTCGGCGCGACGGGAGCACGTTCTGGGCCGTGGATACGTCCGCCGCGGTTCGCGGGGGCGACGGACGCGTCCGCCACTACGAAGGTTCGCTGGTGGACGCCTCCGACCAGCGGGCGTCCGAGGAGCGCCTGGTGCAGGCCGAGCGCATCGAGGCCGTGGGCCGACTGGCCGGCGGCATCGCCCACGAGTACAACAACATCCTCACGGTGGTGGTGGCCACGGCCGAACTGCTCGCGGCCGAAATCCCTCCGGGCACGGAGCAGGCCGAGATGGTGGGCGACATCCGGCAGGCGGGCGCCAACGCGGCCGCCCTCACGCGCCAGCTGCTCCTTCTGAGCCGGCGCGAAGTCGCGTCGCCAACGGCCTTGCCCTTCGACGTGGTGGTGATGGAGGCAGCCAGCATGCTCCGGCGCGTGCTCGGGGCCGAGATTCGGCTCACCGTGGACGCCGAAGCGGGCGGCTCCTGGGTCCGGATGGACCGCGGCCACCTCGAGCAGATGCTCTCCGACCTCGCCACGCACGCGCGCGCCGGCATGCCGTCGGGCGGCACGCTCACGGTTCGCACGGCGCGCGTGCGCGACGGCGTGGAGCTCGTCGTAACCGACACGGGGCTGGGACTGTCGGCGGAGGCGCTCGACCACGTGTTCGAGCCGTTCTTCCCCGCGCGGAGCGGAAGCCGCGGGATGGGGCTCGGTTACGCCACGTGCCACGCCATCGTGACGCAGGCGGGGGGCGAGATCGCCGTGCAATCGGCGCCCGGCGCCGGAACCACCGTGCGTATCGTCCTCCCGCTCACCGATCCGCCGGCCCCGGCCAGGCCCGCCTGGGTCGCCCCCGGGGGTGGCGGCGAGAGCGTGCTGCTCGTGGAGGACGACGAAGCCGTGCGCCAGGTGACGGTGCGCGTGCTGACGGGGCTCGGGTACAAGGTGGTGGCCGCGGCGGATGCCGAATCGGCGCTCGAGACACTCGGCGGCCGTCCTGGGACGTTCGACCTGCTGTTCTCCGACGTGGTGCTGCCGGGGATGGGCGGGCGCGAGCTCGCGGAGGCGGCGCGGCGCGCGCAGCCCGGTTTGAAGGTCCTCTTCACGTCGGGGTACACGAACGACGTGATCCTGCAGCGGCAGTTGCTCGACCGCGACGCCGAGGTGCTGCCCAAGCCGTTCACGCCGGACGAACTCGCGTCGAAGGTGCGCGCCGTGGGCGCCGCCCCCCCCCCGCCCCC
>JAYEKC010000056.1:0-5346 GCA_034716715.1 Gemmatimonadota bacterium
GAAGCTGAACGTTGCCGCGCCCGCGCGGTCGAACCCGAGGGCCCGGCCGGCCGTGATGGTCGCCCCGGAGCGCGACACGCCGGGGACGATCGCGCACGCCTGTGCCAGCCCGATGAGCACGGCGTCCTTCCACGACATCGCGGCAAGCGGCCGCCGCGCGGCGACCCGGGCGTCCACCGCCCAGAGGATGGCGCCCATGACGATGAGCGCGGCGGCCGTGAGTGCCGGCGCCCGGAAGATCGTCTCGGCCTGGCGCTGCAGCGTGTAGCCGATCGCTGCGCCGGGCACCGTTGCCACGACGAGCAGCGCGACGCGCCGGGCGTCCGGCTCCTCGAGGCTGCCGCGGCGGGCGGCGCGCAGCGCGCCCGCGGCCAACGCCAGCCAGTCCCGGCGGAAGTACCACAGCACCGCCGCGAGCGTGCCGACGTGGAGCGCCACGTCGAAGGCGAGCCCGGGTTCGGGCCAACCGAACGCCCAGGGCGCAAGCGCGAGGTGGGCCGAGCTGCTGATGGGAAGGAATTCCGCGAGCCCCTGGAGGACACCCAGGATGGCGGCCTGCGCGACGGTCGGTTCGGCGGGCACGGTGGTCAGGTCACGGACGCGTACAGCGCTTCATAGCGCGACACCACGTCGTCGATGTTGAACTTCGCGCGCGCGCGGGCGACGGCCGCCGCACTGAGGCGGTCCCAGCGTGCCCGATCGGTCAGGAGGTCGCCAATCGCCGCGGAGAAGGCTTCGATGTCCCCAACCGGCCGCAGCACGCCCGTGACGCCGTCCTCGACGACCTCGGTGATGCCGCCCACGCCGGCCGCGACCACGGGCACGCCGGACGCCTGCGCCTCGAGGGCGCTTAGCCCGAAGCTCTCGCGGTCGGTGGTGAGGAAGTACACATCGGCAACGGCCAGCAGCGGCGCCACCGCATCGATGCGCCCGAGGAAGCGGACGTGCTCGTGCACGCCGAGCCGACGCGCGTCCTCCTCGGCCGCGCCGCGGTCCGGCCCGTCGCCAATCATCACGAGCACCGCGGGCACGCGGTCGCGCACCTTCGCGAACGTCGCGATGATGTCACGCACCCGCTTTACGGGCCGGAAGTTCGAGATGTGCATGATGACGGGCTGGTCACCGGCGAGTTCGCGCCGCAGCGCGGGGTCGCGGCGATCGGGGCGGAACACCTGCGGGTCGACGAAATTCGGGATGACGTCCACGGCGCAGTGTCCGCAGCCGAACGCGCGCACCGTTTCCGCCTTGAGGAACTCCGACACGGCGGTGATGCGGTCGGACTTCTCGATGGAGAACTTGGTGATGGCGTGGTACGAATGGTCCTGCCCGACGATCGTGATGTCGGTGCCGTGGAGCGTCGTGACCACGGGGAGCCGCCGCCCGCTCTCGGCCATCATCTGCTTGGCCAGGTAGGCGCTCGTCGCGTGCGGAATCGCGTAGTGCACGTGGAGCAGGTCGAGCCGGCGCTCGAGCGCCACCTCGTGCATCCGTACGGCGAGGGCGAGGTCGTACGGGGGGTACTGGAACAGCGGATACTGGCCGAGCGACACCTCGTGGAACGTGACGCGCGGAACGAACACCGGCAGCCGGAAGGGCTGTTCGTACGTGATGAAGTGCACCTCGTGGCCACGCGCGGCCAGCGCGATGCCGAGCTCGGTGGCCACGGCCCCCGAGCCGCCGTAGGTGGGGTAGCAGGTGATGCCGACCTTCACGATCCGTCCTCCGCAGACCACCATGCCTCGACCGCCGCCGCCGCGCGCGGATCGCGCGGGTCGATGCGGGTGACGTCGGCCCCGGCGAGCTGGTGCCGGAACCACGTGCGCTGCCGCTTCGCGTACTGACGGGTCTGCACAAGTATATCCGTGCGCACGGCAGCGAGGTCCGCCACGCCGCGTGCCGCGTCGCGCACGGCACGGTATCCGCACGCCTGCCACGCCGGGGCGTCCTCCGGCACCGACCCCGCCAGCGCCCGCGCCTCGTCCACCCACCCGGCGTCGAGCATGGCGGTGATGCGCGCGTCGATCCACCCGTGGAGCGCATCGCCCGGGTCGACGACGAGCCAGCGCGCCCGCCACGGCGGATCGCGCCGGGCATCTGTGTGCAGCCGGCTGAGCGGCACCCCGGCGAGCAGGGCGACTTCGACCGCGCGGAGCAGCTGGGCGCGGCCAAGATGCGCTCGCTCCGGGTCGAGCCGCGTAGCCCATTGGCGGAGCCGGTCCGTGGGCCACTCGCCCAGTTCGGCGGCGAGCGCGGCCCGCCGACCGGGTTCGAGGGGCGGTTCGTCGAAGAAGGGGGCCGTGAGCGCCTTGAGGTAGAGCCCGGTGCCGCCCACCACCACGGCGTTTCGCGTGCCGGCCTCGGCCATCCACCCGGTGGCGTCCTCAGCCCAGCGCGCGGCCGACCACCGATGCTGCGGTTCCGCGACGTCGATGCCGAGGTGCCGCACCCGGCGCCGCTCCGCGGTCGTCGGCTTCGCGGTGCCGATGTCGAATCCGCGATACACCTGGCGCGAGTCCGCGCTCACGATCACCAGGCCATGACGCTCCGCGAGGGCCATCGCGAGCGCGGACTTCCCGGCGGCGGTTGGCCCGCAGATGATGCGGAGCGGCGGGGCGTCAGCGCCGCCCGAACCGCCGCTCGAGCTCATCCCACGGGAGCTTCACGATGGTGCTGCGGCCGTGCACGTCGTGCGCGGGCAGCGTGGTGCGGGCGAGGCCCGCGAAGAGCGCACGCATCTCGCCAGCCTCGAGGACGTCGCCGGCCTTGATGGCGCCCTTGCACGCCACCGTGGCGGCGAGCCGCTCGTGGCGCGCGAGGGTGGACGCCGACCGATCGCCGGCGAGCGTCGCGAGCGATTCACGCAAGCACCGCTCGGCGTCGAACCGGGCGTGCGGCGCCGGGACGGCGCGCACGGCGAGCGCGAGCCCGCCGAACGGCTCCGCGTCAAAGCCCAGCCGCGCAAAGTCGTCGCGATTGGCGTCGAACGCCTCGAACTCGGCCGGCGAGAGGTGCACCGTGAGCGGGAACAGCAGCGCCTGCGACGCCGCGCCACCGCCGGCCATGCCGAGCATGAAGCGTTCGTACAGGATCCGTTCGTGGGCAGAGTGCTGGTCGATGAGCACGACGCCATCGTCGGACTCGAACATCAGCCACGTGCGGCGGAGCTGGACGAGTGGCGGAATCACGAGGTCCGGCGCCGCCACGCCCGGCCCTGACGCCGGCATTTCCCCCCGTTCGGCGAGTGCGGCGTCGGCGTCGTCCGGCCCGGCACCCCGTGCGGGCGCGCCCGCGGCGCCCGTCGCGCCCGCCGCCGCGAACAGCGGATCCGCGGGTGGACTGGCGCGAAGGACCTCGACGTCCACGGGCTCGAGGGCGCCGGCGCCCGCCGGGCGTGGCATGAACGTGAAGGGCGCCACGTCGCCGGTGCCGAGGGCGTGCCGGACCGCACGCTCCACGGCGCGCTCCGTGTTCCACCGATCACGGAACCGGACCTCCGCCTTGGCGGGGTGCACATTGACGTCCACGTCGCCGGCCGGCAGCGTCAGTTCGAGCAACACGGCCGGCCGGACCCCCGACGGCAGCGCGGACCGGTACGCCGCCTCGGCGGCGCGGACGATCCCTCCGTCGCGCACGGCGCGCCCGTTCACCGACACGAACACGCGCCGGCTCGCGAGCCCGACGTCGGCGGGGCGTTCCACCAGGCCGGACACACGAACGGGACCGCTCACGTCGTCCACCTCGACGAACGATTCTCCGGCCGAGGGTCCCCACAGGGCCGCGACGCGCTCCCGGAGCGAGGCGGCGGCCGGCAGCGCCATGACCTCGCGGCCGTCGTGCTCGACCCGCAGGCGCACGTCGCGCCGCGACAGCGCCACGGCCGTGAGCACCTCCTGCACCGCCCGCCACTCGCTGCGCGCACCCTTCATGAACTTCTGCCGCGCCGGCGTGTTGAAGAACAACGACTCCACGGTCACCGTGGTCCCCCGCCGGCGCGACACGGGCACCGGCCCCTCGCGGCGCCCTCCCTCGACGCGCACGCGCGTTCCCGCGCCGTCCGACGTCGCGGTGTCGATCTCGAGGCGGGCCACCGACCCGATGGACGGCAGCGCCTCACCCCGGAAGCCGTAACTCGCCACGCCGACGAGGTCAGCCGCCTGGCGGATCTTCGAGGTCGCATGCCGCTCCACCGCCAGCAATGCGTCGTCGTGCTCCATCCCGTAGCCGTCGTCCGCAACGCGCACGAGGGCGCGCCCACCTTCGCGCACCGTCACGTCGACCGACGTCGCGCCCGCATCGAGGGCGTTTTCCACCAGTTCCTTCACGACCGACGCCGGCCGCTCGACCACCTCGCCGGCGGCGATCTGGTCCGCAACGGTCGGCGGGAGGATGGCGATGCGTACAGGCGACATCGTTGCGGAATTTCGCGCCGCGCCAGCGGGGGTCAATCGCCGCCGAGCGGTGTCACCCGCTCGGAGGGGACCCATCCGTCGCGCCCACCATCGAGGCGGACGTGCACCCATACGCCCTCGCGTGCCAGGACGTCGGCCACCTCGCCCACGAGCGGCGTCGCACGGGTGTCGGCGCCGAGCGCGGGAAGGGCGCGTAGCGGAACCGGCGCGGTGACCACCACGAGGTCGCGTCCCGAGAGCGCGCGTTCAACGTGCACGGCGAACGCGATTGCAGCCGCGCCGACGACCGTCGTGAGTACCGCGACGCGCCCCGCCGGGCGGCGGCGCCACGCCAGCCACGCCACGGCGCCCCAGCCGCCGACCCAGATCAGGAGCGCGAGGCCGGCCGCCGCCCACTCCGGAACCGGTGGAACCCAGGCCGGACCGCTTTCCTGCGGCGCGCGCACGGAAGCCAGGCGCGCCCGGATGGTCGCATCGAGCGGCGAGAGTCGCAGGGCGCGCTGCCACCCCACAACCGCCATCGCCGTGTCGTTGGCGAGCATCGCCGCTGTCCCAAGGTTCGCCCACGCGGCAACGGACCTCGGCTCGGCGTGCGCGGCGTCGGCGAAGTGGCGCGCCGCGCGCACGTAGTCGCCGCCGGCGTACGCCGTGGTTCCCATCGCGAATGCGTCGGCCGCCGACTGCGCGGTAAGCGGCCCCGCGGCCGCCGCCACGAACGCCAGCACCGCGATGCCGAGGATGCCGCTCCGGACTCGCGCGCCGGTGGCGCACGCTTCCGCGTCGAGGCTGCCCAGCGCCTCGCGCCCGAGGCCGGCCCAATCGCCTGCTCCCGGCCCGCCCGGCCCGAAGCACGCGGCGTCCAGCGCGTCCAGGAGGCGCTCCACCTTGCCCGCGGTGGCCGGCGTCACGCCAGCCTTCCGCAACTCCCCCGCAAGTG
>JAYEKC010000057.1:0-5340 GCA_034716715.1 Gemmatimonadota bacterium
GGCCGAGGACGAACCCGAGGCCGAACGCCGCGCCGAGGAGCCCGAAGCCCGCCGCGCGCCGCTCCTTCGGCGTGACGTCGGCGATGTACGCGCCTGCGGTGGTCCAGCTCGCGCCGGTGATGCCCGAGACGACCCGGCCCAGGAACAGCCAGCCGAGCGTGGGCGCCAGCGCCATCACGAAGTAGTCGAGGCCGAGGCCGAAGTTCGAGAGCAGGATCACGCGCCGCCGGCCGAACCGGTCGGAGAGCATGCCGATGAGCGGCGAGCAGATGAACTGCATGCCCGCGGCGACGGTGACGAACACCCCGTACCACGAGGCGGCGCGCACCGTGTCGCCGCCTAGGAAGTCCTCGATCAGGTGGGGGAGGACGGGGATGATGATCCCCAGCGAGACGACGTCGAGGACGACGGTCACGAAGATGAACGGCACCGCGGCACGGCGCGCGGTCATCGGACGACCCGGGAGCGAAGCGGCACGCGGCGCGTGGAGCGCGTCGCGTCAGGCCGAGAGCGCGTCGCGGATCGCCCGGGCGAGCGTCTCGGCGCTGAACGGCTTCTGCAGGATGCGGGTGTCCCGCGGGACGTCGTCGTCACCGGCGAACCCGCTCATGCGCAGGATCCGGACGTGCGGGAACGCGGCCTGCACGATGTCGGCGAGTTCGAGGCCCGACATCTCCGGGAGGACCACGTCGGTGAGGAGCAGGTCCACGTCGGCGCCGGATCCGCGCAGGATCGCCAGCGCCTCGCTCGGCGTCGCCACGGCGCGCACGTCGTAACCGAGGCGCAACATCACCGCGGCCGCCGACGTGCGCACGGCCGGGTCGTCCTCCACGAGGAGGATCGTCTCGTCGCCGCCCTCCACGGCGCTGGTGGGGGCGGTGGGTGAAGCGGCGGGGGCATCCGCCGGCTCGGCGTGGAACGGCAGGTACACGCGGAGCGTCGAGCCACGGTCGCGCTCGGACTCGACCGTGATGAACCCGCCGCTCTGCTTCACGATGCCGTAGGTGGCGGCGAGCGCCATGCCCGTGCTCGTGCCGCGCGGCTTGGTGGTGAAAAACGGTTCGAACAGGCGCGCCTGCACGTCGGGGTCCATCCCGACCCCCGTGTCGCCGACGGCGAGGCACACGTAGGCGCCGGGCGCCACCGACGGTGCCGGGGCGGGCCCCCCGTTGCCGACGTCGGTCCGGGAGGTCGTGACGGTGAGCAGCCCGCCGTGCGGCATCGCGTCGCGCGCGTTCGCCACGAGGTTCACCACCACCTGCTCCAGCTGCGCCCGGTCGGCACGAACCGTGGCCTCGCCGTCGCTGAGCCGGAGCTCCAGGGTCACCTCGCCGCCGGCGAGCGGCCGGAGCACGCCCTCCATCTCGCGAAGGACGGCGTTCAGGTCGAGGTGCACCGGGTGGAGCACCTGCCGGCGGCCGAACGCAAGCAGCTGGCGGGTGAGTCGCGCCCCGCGTTCCGCGGAAGCCAGGACGGCGCGGAGGTCCTCCTGCGCCGGCGCGTCGGCGGGCAGGTCCATCCGCACGAGCTCCGTGTAGCCGGTGATGGCCATCAGGAGGTTGTTGAAGTCGTGCGCAACGCCCCCCGCCAGCCGGCCGATGCTCTCGAGCCGCTGCGCGTGGTGGAGCTGGGCGGCGATGCGGCGCTGCTCGGTGATGTCGCGAATCACCGCGACGGACCCGATGACGGTGCCCGAGCGGTCGATGATCGGGGAGAGCGAGATCTCAACGTCGATCAGCGTTCCGTCGCGCCGCTGCCGCACCGTTTCGAACGTGCCCGCGCTTTCGCCCGTCCGGATGGCCGCATACCGCTCCTCGATCTCGTGCTGTCGCTCCGCCGGCACCAGCATGTGCAGGCGGCGCCCCACCACCTCGTCGGCCTTCCACCCGAACAACCGCTCGGCCGCGGGATTCCAGGTGGTGATGACCTGGTCGAGGGTGGACGAGATGATGGCGTCGTGTGAGTGCTCGACGACCTGCGCGACGAGCGTCGTGCCGGCGTCCTGCCCGCGGAGCGCCTCCTCGATTCGGCGCCGGTCCGTGACGTCCACCACCGACCCGATCAGGCGCACGGGGTTGCCCGATGCGTCGCGCTCGAACTGACCCGCGGCTTCCACGATTCGCACGGCCCCGTCGGCCCGGGTGATGCGGTGCTCGGTGCGGTACACGCCGTCCGCTTCGAGGGCCCGGCGCACGGCGGCGCGGACCACCTCGCGGTCTTCGGCCGGGACATGCGAGAAAAAGAGCTCGTCCGTCACGACAACCGCGTTCGGCTCGTACGCGAAGATGCGGAACACTTCCGCCGACCAGGTGGTGACGTTCTGCGCCGGGTCGGTCAGCGACCGGATTTCCGTCTGCCACACGCCAAGGTGGGCAAGCTCCACCGCCCGCCGGAGCAGCGTGTCGCTGGTGCGGCGTCCCGGGGAGGTACTGCGCGTGCCGGTGGGACCGGTGGGGGTGGAACTCACAGCCCGATAGCTTATGGAATTCGGGCCCGGTCCGCCACACCGCTCACAGCGGCGGCTCGCGCCCCCGGGCCGTCACGGCGGTTACGCCCGCGACAGTGGACGCCTCTATGAGGACCGCGTCGTCAAAGTTGTTGACGGTGGGGCACACGTGTCGCGGCAGCAGCAGGAGCTGCGCTCCGATGGGCGGCACCGCCTCGCCGGCCGGCACGTCGACCGGCAGGTGCTCCTCGCTCGGCTTGCGTGGCTCCCACGATGGGTGCCCGACCACGGCGCAGGTGGGCACGCCGGCGTCCGCCGACACGGCCTTGTGGCCGGCGTCACACGTGAAGCGGCCGGGGGCGGGGTGGCTGACGACCGTGGTGAGCACGTGGACGGCCGCCTCGAGCCCCCACGAATCGGGAACCTGCGCGAGGCTGGTCGTGTCGTTGTACACGACGGTTCCGGGCGACACCTGCACGTCGGTGGGCCACGACGCGAACCCCCGGTACGTGGCCGCGGGCACCGCGGCCGGCGTTCCCGCCACGATGACCTCGGGTACGCGCACGCCGCTGCCGTCGAGCGCCCGCACCAGGCCGCCGAGCCGGTCGTAGCCCGCGTGGGCGGCGCGCTCGCGCGCGGCGATGTCGTCGAGCCCGTGCATGTGCCCATCGTACCAGTGGAGGCCGGCGAACCGGCAGCCCGCGGCCTCGATGTCGCGCGCGAGGGCCGCCACCCGCTCGACCGCCGGCGTCCCCCCCGTGCGGTCCATTCCGGGATTGAGGTCGGCGAAGAGCCCGAGCCCGCTGCCGCGCCAGGCCGCCACGTGCTCGACCGTTTCGACCAGGGCCGCGACGCGGGCCGCCGGATGTGTGGCGGCGAGCTCGCGAATGCGCGCGGCGTTCGCGCCGACGTGTGGGAACGCGACGAGCACGTCGCCCGCCCCGGCATCGAGCAGCGTGGCCAGTTCGAG
The DNA here is from genome assembly GCA_034716715.1 of Gemmatimonadota bacterium. GTDB lineage: Bacteria > Gemmatimonadota > Gemmatimonadetes > Gemmatimonadales > Gemmatimonadaceae > Fen-1231. The sequence continues at coordinate 3,417 of JAYEKC010000057.1, forward strand.
CGTCGTGGCGCACTTGAAGCGCGTGAGGCCGCCGTCCAGCATCGCGTGCATCGCCACGGCCAGCTTGGCGGTCTTCACGTGCGGCCGCCAGCGCCGGGGGTCGCCGCCGAATTGGGCGACGACGGCCCGGACATTGGCGCGCAGGAGGTCGACGTCCACCAGCAGCGCGGGCGTGCGGACCCCCGGCAGGGGGACGTTCGGCGTCAATGCACCGGCTCGATCGTGACCGCCGTGCCGTAGCAGAGGACTTCCGTGGCGTGGCGCTGGTGGCCACCGATGTCCGACGCGTCGTAGTGCATGCCGATGATCGCGTTGGCCCCGCGTTCCCGCGCGTGCTCGACGAGGAGCTCGAACGCTTCCTCGCGCGCCTGTTCGCACATCTCGGTGTACGCGCCGATGTTGCCGCCGACGATCGACTTGAGGCCGCCCATGATGCCCTGCGCGATGGTGGGCGCGCGCACGACGATGCCGCGCACGACGCCCTTGTAGCCGGTGATGCGGTAGCCTTCGAACGCGAGAGTCGTGGTGACGTACATGGGAGAGTAGACAGTAGACGGTAGACGGTAGACAGGGAATGATTGAACCCTCGTCGCGCCGGGGCTTGAGCGCAAGGCACCCACCGCGCATATACGACAGCGCGCCACGCCCCGCGGGCGGCCCGCCCACGAGACCAGGAGACTCCCCATGTTGATGCGTCCGATCCTCCTCCTCGCCCTGGCGGCGCCGGCCGCGCGCCCCCAGGGCACCGCCGCCGACTATGCCCGCGCCGAGTCCGTGCGCCAGCGGCTCGACAGCCTCGTCGTGGACGCGGCGGACCTGCCGAACTGGATCGGCGCAACGCCGCGGTTCTGGTACCGGAAGTCGGTGCGCGGCGGGAACGTATTCGTGGTCGTGGACGCTGCCACGCTCCAGAAGCGGCCCGCGTTCGACCACGCCGCGGTCGCCGCGTCGCTGACCGCCGCGACGCGGAAGCCCGCCACGGCGACCTCGCTTCCATTCACCACCATCGCGTTCAGCGCGGACGAGCGATCGTTCAGCTTCGCCGTGGACAGCGCCCGCTGGAGCTGCACCGTGGCGGGCGCGTGCATGGCGGAAACGGCGGGTGGGCGGGGCGGTCGCGGGGGCCGCGGGGGTCGCGGCGCGGGGCCCGGCACGCGGTTCGGCGGCGGCCTCTACGGCGGTGAGATCCCGGCGCCGCTCGAGGGCGTGCGCGCCTCGCCCGACGGCAGGTGGGAAGCGACGGTCCGGAACTTCAACGTCGCCGTCCGCGCGACGGGCAGGCAGGTCTGGACGCCACTCTCGGGCGACGGCGCCGCCGAGGACGCGTACGACCTGCGCACGTTCTCGTGGTCGCCGGACTCGCGGCGCCTGGCGGCGTACCGCGTGAAGCCGGGCTACCGGCGCGAGGTGCACTACGTGATGTCGAGCCCGGAGGACCAGATCCAGCCCAGGGACGTCCGGCGCCTCTACAACAAGCCGGGCGACCTGCTCGACACCAACCAGCCGGTGATCTTCGACGTGGCGGAGCGGCGCCAGGTGAACGTGTCGAACGCGCTCTTTCCCAACGCGTACACGATGTCGTTCCTCACGTGGCGCGCCGACGGCCGCGCGGTGACGTTCGAGTACAACCAGCGCGGCCACCAGGTGTATCGCGTGATCGAGGTCAACGCGGCCACGGGCGCGGCCCGCGCGATCGTGGACGAGGTGAAGCCCGACAGCTCCTTCTTCGAGTACTCCGCCAAGCTGTTCCGGCAGGATCTCGGCGACGGCGCCGAGACCATATGGATGTCGGAGCGCGACGGGTGGAACCACCTGTACCTCTACGACGGCGCGACCGGCCGGGTGAAGAACCAGGTCACGAAGGGCCCATGGGTGGTGCGCGGCGTGGAGCGCGTGGACACGGCGGCGCGGCAGGTGTGGTTCC
>JAYEKC010000058.1:0-5336 GCA_034716715.1 Gemmatimonadota bacterium
CGTACACCATGCCGGGCAGCATGACCTTGATGGCGACCTTGCGATTGAGGTGCAGGTCGTGGGCGAGGAACACGGCGGCCATGCCGCCCCGGCCAAGTTCGCCCTTGATCTCGTACTCGCCGAGGGTGGCCTGGCGCAGCTTCTGGAGGAGCTCGATCCAGGGGTCGAACGCCGACGCCGACTCTCCGCTCAGGATGGCGCTGCCCGTGATCGGGTTGCCGCAGGAGCCGCAGAAGCGGTCTCCCGCGGGCACCGAGGCGCCGCAGCCGGAGCAGATGACGGAAACAGGGGGCATCGAGGATACGGGGGCGGGGAAGGGAATATCGGCGTGCGGGGGCGGGGGCGGAAGAACGGGCCGGGAGCCGCCACAGCCATTAGCTGCAGGTTCCGGGCCGGACGCGGCACCGCCCACGACGTGGCGCAATCCGGGGTTCCTTCGCGCCCGTGGTCGTGCAACTTGCATATGTTCGGGCAGAATCGCGGCCCCCCTTCCGCACCCGCCCACAGCGGTGCGGCCCCGCGGCGGCCGTGACTCAAAACTGGCGCATTCCCGATGCCACGCCCCCTGATCGTTGTGAGCAACCGCCTGCCCTTCCGCGCCGTGCGGGAGGGGCGCACGATGGCGCTCGCGCGGTCGCCGGGCGGGCTGGTGTCGGCCGTGGAGCCGGCGCTGCGCTCAAGTGGCGGCACGTGGATCGGGTGGTCGGGCATCGCCCGGGAGGAGGGCGACGCCGCGGTTCCCCTGCCGCGCGACCCCGACATCCGGTTCGTGGACGTGCGGCTCTCGTCGCACGACGTGGCTGCGTACTACCACGGCTTCTCGAACCGCACGCTGTGGCCGTTGCTGCACTATTTCGTGGGCCAGACGCACATCGACGCCGCCACCTGGCGGGTCTACGAGCGGGTGAATGAGCGGTTCGCCGCCGCCGCCGCGCGGGAGGCCACCGACCGGAACGCGCTCGTCTGGGTGCACGACTACCAGTTGCTGCGCGCGCCGCACCACCTGCGTCGTATCGCGCCGGGGACGTCGAGCGCATTCTTCCTGCACGTGCCGTTTCCCGCCGCGGACGTGTTCCGGGTGCTGCCGTGGAGCCGCGACCTGCTTCGCGGCATGCTTGGCGCGGACTACGTGGGGTTCCACACGGCCACGTACGCGCGGCATTTCCTCGACTGCGCCGAAGACCTGCTCGGCTGCCCCGTGGACCGGGAGGAGCTCACCGTCCGGTTCGCAGGGCGGCTGGTGGGCGTGGGCGTGCACCCCGTCTCGATCGACGTGGAGGAGGCGGAACGTCTGGCGGGCAAGGCCGGCCCGCGCCGCGAAGGCGCCGTGCGCCAGATCCTCTCGGTGGACCGGCTCGACTACACCAAGGGCGTAGTGCAGCGACTCGAGGCCGTGGAGCGGCTGCTCGAGCGGCATCCCGCGTACCGCAAGCACGTGCGCTTCACGCAGGTGCTGGTGCCGAGCCGCGAGCACGTGCGCGACTACGGCGAGCTCAAGCGCCAGATCGACGAGGCGGTGGGCCGGATCAACGGGCGGTTCTCCGACGGCGGCTGGACGCCCATCCGGTACTTCGCCCGGTCGCTGCCGCGCGAGGAGCTGTTCGCCGCGTATCGCGGCGCCGATGTGGCGCTCGTCACGCCGCTGCGCGACGGCATGAACCTGGTGGCGAAGGAGTACGCGATGGCCCAGCTGGACGACGACGGCGTGCTCGTGCTGTCGGAGCTGGCGGGCGCGGCCGACGAGTTCCAGGAGGCGGTGACGGTGTCGCCGTTCGACCCGGACGAGGTGGCGGCGGCCCTGCACCGGGCGCTCGCGATGCCGGCGGAGGAACGGCGGGCGCGCTGGTCGGCACGGGGGGCGCGCGGGCGCCCCCACGACGTGCACGCGTGGGTGAAGGGGTTCCTTTCGGCGGCGCGCGCCTCCGTGCGGCTGGCGAGGGGCCAGCGGCAGTCGCCGGTGGAGGACGTGCAGCGGCGCCTCGCGCCGTGGCTCGCCGGGCGCCGGTCAGTGGCGGTGCTCCTCGACTACGACGGCACGCTGACGCCGATCGCGAAGCGCCCCGACCTGGCGCTGCTCTCGCGCAAGGCGCGCCTCGCGCTGGAGCAGGCCGCGCGCAACCCGTACCTCGACGTCACGATCGTCACGGGCCGCGGGCTCAACGACATCCGTGAGCGCGTGGGGATGCCCGGGTTCACCTACGTGGCCAACCACGGGTTCGACATCGCGGGGCCGGGGGTGGAGCTCCACCACGCCGACGCCGAGGCGCACGCCGATGCCATCGCGGGGGTGGTGGGCGACCTCGAGCGGCTCGACGTGCCTGGGGCGCTCATTGAGGCCAAGGGAGCGACGGTGTCGTTCCACTTCCGGGGCGTCGCACCCGGGGAGCAACGACGCGCCCGGCAGCGCGCCGAGCGCGCCATCCGGCGCCGGAAGCTGCGCGTGACGCGGGGCAAGATGGTGGTGGAGGGGCGGCCGCCGGTGGACTGGGACAAGGGCACGGCAACGATCTGGGTGCTCACGAACCGGCACGGCGCCGACTGGCCGTGGCGGGTGCGCGCGCTCTACATCGGCGACGACGTGACCGACGAGGACGCGTTCCGCTCGCTGCGCGGCCTCGGGCGCTCGATCCGCGTGGTGGGCGGCGGCGAACCGGTATCCACCGTGGCGGACGAGCGCCTGCCCGACCCGGACGCGGTGCTCGACCTGCTGCGCTGGCTGGCCGCGGGCGCGTTCGCGTCGCACGGCGAGTGATGGCCGCGGACGCGCGCTATCCCGCGATCGAGCGGCACGGCCTGATTGGCGACCTGCACACGGCCGCGCTGATCGACGACGCCGGGTCGGTCTCGTGGCTCTGCCTCCCGGCGTTCGACTCGCCGAGCCTGTTCGGCGCGCTCCTCGACGCCGACCGGGGCGGACGGTGGCGCGTGGGGCCGGCTGGCGGCGGGCGCGGCACGCAGCGGTACCTGCCGGACACGAACGTCCTCGAGACGACGTTCGGCGATGACGGCGGCGGCACGCTGACCGTGGTGGATTTCATGCCCGTCGCGGGGGCCCGCGGCCGGTTCCCGGAACTGCACCGCGTGGTCTCGTGCCAGGGGGCGGCGGCCACGGTGGCGGTGCGGTTTGCGCCGCACTTCGACTACGCCACGCGGCCGGCGCGGTGGCAGCGGCGCGGCGACGGGTGGCTGGCCGCGGACGAGGAGGACGACGTCGTGACGCTGGTGGGGCCGCCGGGGGTGGCATGGACCTCCGACGCGACGGGCGTGACGGGCGAACTGCGGATGGAGCCCGGGCAGCGCGTGGCGTTCGTGATGCGGTTCGACGACGACGAGGTGCTGCGCCTCACGGACTACGAGACGGACCGCAAGCTGGCGGCCACCGTGGCGTGGTGGACCGCGTGGGCGCGCCGGTCGCGCTACCGGGGGCCGTACGACGCCGCGGTGCGGCGCAGCCTCCTCGCCCTCAAGCTCTGCTGCTACGATCCGACGGGCGCGACCGTGGCTGCGCCCACGACGTCACTGCCGGAGGTGCCCGGCGGGGAACGCAACTGGGACTACCGGTTCGCGTGGCTCCGCGACTCGGCGTTCGTGCTCTTCGCCCTCGACCGCTCGGGGTACACGGAGGAGGTGGACGCGTTCACGCACTTCGTGAAGCGCCTCTGCCGCCGCGCCGACGGCCCGCACGTGCAGACGATGTACCGCATTGACGGGAGCCGGGACATGCCCGAGGTGGAGCTGGGCCACCTGGAGGGCTACGGTGGCGCGCGGCCGGTGCGCATCGGCAACGGCGCGGCGCATCAGTACCAGCTCGACGTGTACGGCGAGCTGCTCGAGACGCTGTACGCGCGGCACCGGCACTCGCCGCCCACCGAGGGGCTGTGGCGCGCGCTGCGCCTGCTCGTGGAGTGGACCGCCGCCCACTGGCGGGAGCCGGACTGGAGCATCTGGGAGGCGCGGCAGGAGCCGCGGCACTTCACCTTCAGCAAGATCATGGCGTGGACGGCACTCGACCGCGGCGCGCGGATGGCCGACGCCCTGGGGCACCAAGCGGACGCGTCGGCGTGGCGGGTGCAGGCCCGCGCAATCCGCACCGAGGTGATGGAGCGCGCGTGGGATGCCGGCCGGGGGACGTTCGTGCAGGCGTACGACACCAGAGACCTGGACGCGGCCACGCTGGTGGCGCCGAAGGTGGGGTTCCTCGACCGGTCGGACCCGCGCGTCCGCACGATGGTGGCCGCCATCCGGCGGGAGCTGGGGACGCCGCACGACGAACTGATCCACCGCTACCGCGGTGACGATGGCCTGGCCGGCACCGAAGGGGCCTTCGTGATCTGCTCGTTCTGGATGGTGCAGGCGATCACCGGGTATGGCGACGTGGCGGAGGCGACGCGGCTGTTCGAGAAGCTGCTGGCGCGCGCCTCGCCGCTCGGGTTGCTCGGCGAGGAAATCGACCCGGCGAGCGGGGCGCATCTCGGGAACTTTCCCCAGGCCTTCTCGCATGCGGCGCTCGTGAACACCGCGTATGGGCTAGCGCGGGTCAGGCGCGGGGCGGCGGCTCCGGCGGCGCCTGGTGCAGGTGCACGGTCCGCTGCGGAAACGGAATCGTGATGCCTTCGGCCTTGTAGCGGGCGTGGAGCCGCTTCACGAACTCGTGCTTCATCAGGAAGTTCGAAGTGTACTCCGTGCCGCGCATGATGACCGAGAAGTTGATGCTCGAGTCGGCGAACGTGTGGTAGCGCGTGAACGGCTCGAAGTCGCGCACGGCGCCGTCGACGTCGCGCTGGATGGTACGCGCCACCTCGATCGTGATGCGTTCCACGGTGGGAAGGTCCTCGTCGTAGCTCACGCCCACCTGCACCAGCACGGCCTGCTCGGTCTCGGGGAGGGAGTAGTTGATCGTGATCTGCTGCGAGAGCTTGGCGTTCGGGACGATCACGATGTTGTTCGGGAGCTGGCGGATGGTGGTGTTGCGCCAGGTGATGTCCTCGACGAAGCCCTTTTCGCCCGAGCCGAGCTGGATGAAGTCGCCGGGGCGCACCTGCCGCGACACCAGGATCTGGAAGCCGGCGAACAGGTTGGCGAGCGTGTCCTGCAGCGCGAGGCCGACCGCGAGGCCGCCGACGCCGAGGGCCGTGAGGATTGGGGCCACGGAGACGCCGAGCGTCTGCAGCGCCACCAGGATGCCCACCACGAACACGAACGCGCGCGCCGCCGTGGAGAGGATTCGCGCGGATGGAATGGCCCCGTTCGCCCCCTGGGGCACTTGCACGATCGCGGCCGCCATGCCGCCCACGGTCCAGCTGATGGACAGGATCACGATGGCGAGCAGGGGTTTG
>JAYEKC010000059.1:0-5333 GCA_034716715.1 Gemmatimonadota bacterium
GGGCGGCGGCGCGGGCGGCGGCGCGGGCAGCGCGGCCGGCGCTCTCGACTGTTGTTAGACGCTTGGTGGACAAGAACGGCTGCTCCGATGGGAGCGCCGCAACGCCCGGGGCCCGCATGGGCCAATCCGGTCGCCACACGCCCTCCCCCGAGGACGACATTCACGTGGCGCGATCGCAGGTCGTCTCCTGGCTCCGGGCCCGACGCCCGCCTTCCCGGCCGTGCCGGTGGCGCGTGAGCGTGGCTGCTACCCGTTACAGTGGCGGGGCCGCGCCGGCGTTCCACCGGCTTCCGTGTCCCGCGATCGCCTCGCCGAGGATGCTAGCCCGGCGGACCGGCCGCCGCAAGCGAACCTGGCGCCGCGCCCGGGCTTCCCGGGCGTCGGCACGCGGCCACGAGCACCGCAATCATTGACAGTGCGATCGCGCCGACCACGATGAGGACGGGATCCATGGCCGCCGTGGCGCCGCTGGCGGGCAGGCGGACGACGATGTGCGCCGAGTCGGGCACGGCGTTGGCGAGGAAGCGCCGGAACATCCGCCCGCCCGCGGCTGCTGGCGCCTCCTCGCGCAGGCCCGGCCCGGTGGCGACGCCAGCGGAGTCCTCGACGAGGATCTCGAGCAGGTCGCTCCCTCCGTTCGGCTCCACGGCGAGGGTCGTCGCGCCGGGCGGAAGGTCGTACTCGACGGCGACGCGGCGGGTGCCGGGAGCCACGGGGGCGCTCGACTGCACGCGGCCCGGGGTGAAGCGCAGCGACGCCGCCGGCACGTCGCCGTCGGCCGGGCGCGGGCGCACCACGCCGGCCGGCAACGCCGCGCTGAACGTGGCGCGGTGCCCCGACCCGACGCGCGTGCGGTCGCCGGCGTTGAGCAGCACGAACAGCTCGGACACGGTCCGGCTCCCGTCCGGGTTGGGGGCGGACACCAGCACGTGACGGCTCGCCACGGGGAGGGGTGGCCCGGTGCTCGTCGTGTCATACATCGCAAGGTCCACCGGGCCGCCGTCGGCCCGGTCCGCGGCGATGCGCCCGGAGAAGTTGGTGAGGCCGTCCCACGTGGCCGACACGAAGTACGCATTGGCGCCGTCGAGGATGTCGGAGACGCGGAACGCGAACCGGCCGCGGGCGTCGCTGCGCACCGAGTCCACGGGTCCCGCGGCTGCGCGGCCCACCCGGTGCAGCGTCACCCACGCGCCCGCGAGCGGCACGTCGCGCCCGCCGCGGAGCACGAACACGCGACCGGCGATGTCGCGCGACGGTTCGGCGGCCGGGCGCCCGCTCCCGGGGGACGCCGGTGGGGCACCGGCCGCCTGCCCCGCCGCCGGCCGGGGCGTCGCGACGACCGCGGCCGCGCCGAGGGCGGCCAGAACGAGCGCGACCGCGGCCCGTTCCTTCACGCGCCTACAGGGAGAACTTGCCGAAGTCCTCGGGCTTCATCCGCTCGAGGTGGCGCCGCAGGTTGTCGGCGTACGACTCCGACTCGGCCGCCGCGGCGTCGCTGCGCTCTTCCACCGACTCCGGCGCGCCGCCCTCGCCGCCCGAGGTCAGCTGCTCGTACTCCTCGAGCAGCTCCTCCGCGGCGAACAGCGGGGCGCCCAGGCGCAGGGCAATGGCGATGGCATCGGATGGGCGCGCGTCCACCACGTGGGACTCGCCGCCGCGCGTGAGGTGCATCTCGGCGTGATACGTGTGGTCCACCACCTGCGTGACGACGACGCGGGACAGCGTGGCGTCGAGCGCGGTCACGAGCGACCGGACGAGGTCGTGCGTCATGGGGCGTTCGCGCGGGATGTTGTGGAGCTGGGCGGCGATGGATTCCGCCTCCGGACGGCCAATCCAGATGGGCAGCACGCGCTCGCCGTCGCGCTCCTGGAGAATCACGACGAACGACTTCTGCTGGCCATCGTGGCCGAGCTTCGACACATAGACTTCCACCACGGCGCCTCCCGGACGCGTCCGCCTCCGCGTCCCGCGTCCCGACTCAGCGTCCGATCGCGCGCTTCAGTGCGGCGACCTTGTCGGTGCGCTCCCACGTAAACAACGTAACCTTTTTCCCGTAGCGGACGGCCCGTTCGCTTTTGCGGCCAAAGTGGCCGTACGCCGCGGTGTCGCCATAGATGGGCTTCCGCAGGTCGAGCGCCTGGTCGATGCCCTTCGGCGTGAGGTCGAACACCTCGTCGACGGCCGCCATGATGCGGCGCTCGTCCACCTTTGCAGTACCGAACGTATCGACCATGATGGACACGGGCCGGGCCACGCCGATGGCATAGGCGACCTGCACTTCGCAGCGGCGGGCAAGGCCGGCGGCGACGATGTTCTTGGCGACCCAGCGGGCCGCGTAGCACGCGGACCGGTCCACCTTGGACGGATCCTTGCCGCTGAAGGCGCCGCCGCCGTGGCGCCCCATCCCGCCGTACGTGTCGACGATGATCTTGCGGCCCGTGAGCCCGGCGTCGCCGTGGGGGCCGCCAATGACGAAGCGGCCGGTGGGGTTGATGTGCGCCGTCATCCGGCGGCCGCGGAGCTCCGCGGGGATGACGGCGTCGATGATGTCGCTCCGGATGGCTTCCTTGATCGTCCGGTTGCTCACGTCGTGGGCGTGCTGGGTGGACACGACGACCGTGTCGACTTCCACGGGGCGCCCATTCTCATACCGGACCGTGACCTGCGTCTTGCCATCAGGGCGGAGCCACGGCAGCGTCGCGTCGCGGCGGCGGTCGGCGAGGGCATGGGCGAGCTTGTGGGCCAGCGTGATGGGGAGCGGCATCAGCTCCTCGGTCTCGTCGCACGCGTACCCGAACATCATGCCCTGATCGCCAGCGCCGCCCGTGTCCACGCCCATCGCGATGTCCGTGGACTGCTGGTCAATGGTGGACATCACGGCGCAGGTGTTCGCATCGAAGCCGTAGCCCGACTCGGTGTAGCCGATCCGCCGGATGGTCTCGCGGACGAGGGCGGGCAGGTGCACGTACGCCTTGGTGGTGATCTCGCCGAAGATGGTGGCGAGGCCGGTGGTCACCATCGTCTCGCATGCCACGCGCGACGCGGGGTCGGCGGCGAGCAGGGCGTCGAGGACGGCGTCGGAGATCTGGTCGGCGACCTTGTCGGGGTGCCCTTCGGTGACCGACTCAGACGTGAAGAGGTGGGTGTGGTTCACGGGTGCGTGGGAAGGCGATGGACCGTAGTGTCGACCGCGAAAACTACGGTGCGGGGCGTGGTGTGCACACTGCCCCGCTCATGAGTGGAGGAACTCCGGCGGGACGGCCGCCGCGAGTCGCTCGCGGAGGATGCCCTCGGCCTCGGCCGCCGTCCCCGCGGCGAGGGCCGCGTCGGCGGCCTCGCGGGCGTCGGACGCACTGATCTGGCGCACGATCCGCTTGACGCGCGTCAGGGCGAACGGGTTCACGCTCAACTGCCGGACGCCAAGGCCGAGGAGGGCGAAGGCCATCAGCGGCTCCGACGCCATCTCCCCGCACACGCCGACCTCCACGCCGGCGCCTTCCCCGACCTCGCGCGTCATGCGGATGAGCCGGAGCACGGCGGGATGGAGCGGCGTGAACCGCGACGCCAGGGCGGCATTCCCGCGATCCACGGCGAGCGTGTACTGGACGAGGTCGTTGGTGCCGATCGAGAAGAACGCGACGTCGCGGGCCAGCACCTCGGCCAGGACGGCCGCCGCCGGCGTCTCGATCATGACCCCCACCGGCACGTCGGCGCGGTGCGGCACGCCCGCGGCGGCGAGTTCGGCCGCGGCCTCGGCGAGCAGGGCGCGCGCCTGGCGGACCTCGTCCAGCGACACCACGAGCGGCAGGTTGATGCGCACGTCCCCCGTGGCGGCGACGCGCAGCAGGGCGCGAAGCTGGACCTTGAACAGCGCTGGCTGGTCGAGGCACATCCGGATGGCGCGCCAGCCCAGGAAGGGATTCGGCTCCGCCGGAAAGCCGCCGACGGGCAGCTTGTCGCCGCCCACGTCGAACGTGCGGATGATGACGGGCTTGCCCGGAAACGCCCGCACGACCCCGGCGTACGCCTCGTACTGCTCGTCCTCCGTGGGCATCACGGCGCGCCCCACGACGAGAAATTCCGTCCGCATCAACCCAACGCCCTCGGCGCCGTTTGCGGCGGCCTGCTCGGCCTCGTCGGGCAGGTCCACGTTGGCGAGCAGTTGCACCCGCACGCCGTCGCGCGTGACGGCCGCCTCGGAGGCGAGGCGCGCAAGTTCGGCCGTCTCGGCGCTCTGGCGGCGCTGCCGGTTGGCGGCGGCCTCCAGTTCCTGCGCCGTCGGCCGCGTGGCGATGGTGCCGGCCGACCCGTCGAGGATGACCCGCTCGCCGCTGCGCAGGCGTTCCGTGGCATCGAGCAGGCCGACGACCGCGGGCAATCCCAGGGATCGGGCCAGGATGGCCACGTGCGAGGCGCGCGTCCCCACGTCCGTCGCGATCGCGGCGATGCACTCGCGGTCGAGCTGGAGGGTGAGGCTGGGCGTCAGGTCGTGCGTCACCAGCACCGCGTTGGCGCCCTTGGGCAAGTCCACCGGATCGTGGTCCGGCAGGCCCATCAGGATCGTGAGCACACGGATGTGGACGTCCACGAGGTCGCTCACGCGCTCGCGCACCATCGCGTGCACCGAGCGGGCGAAGTGCTCGCGCCAGCCGTGCATCACCACGTCGAAGGCGCGTTCCGCCGTGAACTGCTGGCCGATGAGGTCCTCGACGCGGCTGCGCAGCTCCGCGTCCTCGACGATCGAGACCTGCACCTCGAAGATCGCGGCCTCGGCGGATCCGGCGTCGCGCTCGGCGCGGAGGCGCACCGCCCGGAGGCGCTCGACCGTACGGGCCAGCGCGATGCGCAGCCGCTCGATCTCGGCGGGGACGTCTTCGGGCCGGATGACGTCGTCCGGCACCTCGGGCACTTCCCACCGCAGCAGGTGCACCGGGCCGATGACGATTCCCGGTGACGCCGGGATGCCCCGCAGGAGGGTGTTGGGCACCGTCAGGCCTCGCCGAAGCGCGACGCGAACAGGTCGGCCATCGCCGTCACCGCCGCCTCGGCATCGTCGCCGTCGGCGCGCACCTTGACCGTGGACCCGCACGGTGCGGCGAGCATCATCACGCCCATGATGCTCTTGGCGTTCACGTCGAGGCCGTCGAGGGACAGCGTGACGCTGGACGAGAACTTCGCGGCCGTCTTGACGATCTCCGACGACGGCCGGGCGTGGATGCCCGCCTGGTTGATGACGACGACGGCGCGTTCGGCGATCATCGGACCACCACCGCCGCTGCGCAGGCCAGGGCGAGCAGCAGCAGCGCGGCCCGCCAGCCCTGCACCCGCCCGCC
>JAYEKC010000060.1:0-5329 GCA_034716715.1 Gemmatimonadota bacterium
CGCTGTTCGACGCGTTACGATGCGCATGCTCGATGCGCTGGGCTACCGCGTGCAGAGCGTTACCAACGGGGCCGACGCGCTCGACGCCATCGAGCGCGGGGCCGAATCGTTCGACCTGCTGCTGACGGATGTCGTCCTCCCCGGCGAGTTGAACGGCCCCGCACTCGCCGAGCGGGTGCGGGGCGTACGCCCGGGCCTGAAGATCCTCTTCGCCTCGGGCTACACCGGCGACGCGACCGTCGTGCACGGCCTGCTCGAGCAGGGCGCAGCGCTCCTCCACAAGCCGTTCACGGCAGCCGGTCTCGCAGGCCGGATTCGCGAGGTGCTCGACGGCCGCGCGGCGCTGACCTCCAACCTGGAGTCTACATGACGGCGGCCCCCGAGTTCTCCGCCTTCCACGTGCTCGTGATCGACGACCAGCCGCACGTGGCGAAGTACGTGGGCAAGGTGCTCGCGTCCATGGGCGTCACCCATGTCGCCGTCGCCAACGACGGGCAGGAAGCCCTTGCCGCCGTCACGGCCGCCGGTGGCTGGTTCGACCTGATCCTGTGCGACCTCAACATGCCGGAGCGCGACGGCATCGAGACGATCCGCGCCTTCGCGGCGCTTGGCCTCGAGTCCGCCATCGCGATCACGAGCGTCGAGGAGGAGCGCGTGATCCGGACGGCGGGCATGCTTGCCGACGCGCAGGGGCTGCGCCTGGTGGGCGCCGTACAGAAGCCCGTCAACGCCGAAAAGCTTGAGCCGATCCTGCGCCGGGTGCTGGAGGTGCCCGGGGCCGCGCCGGCCACCGACGCGCCACCCGAGGCGCAGGAGTTCGAGGCGGCGTTCGCCAACGGCGCCTTCTCGTTCCAGTTCCAGCCGCGGGTCGTGATGCGCACCGGCAAGTTCGACGGGGTCGAGGCATTCCTGCGCTGGAAGCACCCGGCGCGCGGCCCGCTACATGCTGACGCGTTCGTCGGGGCCCTGCTGGCGGACGACCGGCGCGCCGGCAAGCTCGACGACCTCGTGATGCGCTCGGCCATCGCGTGCGCGGGTCGCGCGAAGGAGGTGGAGCGCGATCTTCCGGTGTCGGTCAACGTGTCGGCGCGCGCGTTCGACCGGTACGATTTCCCCGAACGGCTCGACGCGCTCGCGCGCGACGTGGGGATCCCGGCGAAGCACGTGACCATCGAGGTGCCCGAGACCAGCGTGGAGAAGGACGCCGTCCGGCTGATCGACGTGGCGGCGCGGCTGCGCCTCAAGGGGTTCCACCTGGCGATGGATCGGTTCGGCACGGGCCACTCGACCCTGTCGTCGCTGCAGCGACTCCCGTTCGACGTGCTCAAGCTCGACCGGTCGGTGGTCCACGGGTGCGCGACGACCCCGGCGCAGCGGTCGCTGGTGGAGGCGGCGCTCACCATCGCCCGCAACCTCCAGATGACGTCGGTGGCGGTAGGCGTGCAGCACCGGCCCGACTGGGACCTCCTTGCCGAGCTGGGCTGCGACATGGTGCAGGGATGGCTCATCGCCCGTCCCATGACGGAGGAGGGCCTCGAGGCGTGGGCGGCACAGTGGAACCTGCGGTAGGCCTCGCGGCGCCGCGCGCCGCCCATCGCCTGCGCGTTGCGGCGCGCCGGATCACGGCCGACTGCGAGTTCCTCCTGGCCGACGCCACCCGGCGCCGGTCGAAGCTGGCCCGCGACGCGATCGCGGGCGCGCTCGTGGCCGCGCACGAACTGCGCGCCGTGGTGGAGCGCATCGCCGACGCGCCCGGCGAGGCGCCCGGCCCAGGGGATGGCGGCGCGCCGGACACGCTGCGCGACGCCCAGCAGCGCATCGTACGCTCGATGACTCGCATCCTGGCCAGCGTGCCCACGTCACTCGAGGACGAGCTCCTCCTCGCGGACGCGCGCGCCATCCGCGACCAGGCCCTGCGGCTGCACGCGGGCGCCGCCGATTCCGCCGCGGACGGGCCCGCCCCGGCGGCATCGGGGAACGGAGCGGGCACCGCCGCCACGGCCGCCGGCCTCGAGACCGTGCGATCGCCGCGGCCCAGCGTGCCCACGGTGGCCGAGCCGGCCCGCGCCCGCATCCTGGTCGTGGACGACTCGGATGCGCCGCGCCGGATGCTCAAGCAGCTTGTGGGGCGGCTCGGCCACGACGTCACGGAGGCGTCGGGCGGTCACGCCGCGTTCGGCATCGCGACGCAGGAGGCGATCGACCTGGTGATCAGCGACATCGAGATGCCCGAGGGCGACGGATTCGAGCTCCTCCAGCGCCTCAAGGCCGACGAACGCACGCGCGACGTCCCCGTCATCATGGTGTCGGGCCTCGACGACACGGCGAGCGTGGTACGATGCATCGAGGCCGGGGCCGACGACCACATCCCCAAGCCGTTCGACGCCGTGCTGCTCCGGGCGCGGCTGCGGTCGTCGCTCGAGCAGAAGCGGCTGCGCGACCGGGAACTGGCGTACCTGCGGCGCGTGGCGGGCCTCACCGCCGCCGCGCTGGCCGTGGAGGATGCGGCGTACGAGCCCGGGTCGCTCGACACCATCGCCGCCCACGACGACGAACTCGGGCGGCTGGCCCGCGTGTTCGATCGGCTCGTGCTGGGCTTCCGCGCCCGGGAGGCCCAGCTGGAGCGCCGGCTCGACGACCTCAAGCGGGAAGTCCGTCGCACCGGGGCGCACCAGCCGCAGCAGGTCGGCGAGATGGACGCAACGACGCAGATCATGCACCGCGTCCTGGCCGAGCGGTACGAGGTGATCGAAGAGCTCGGCCGTGGCGGAATGGGCCGCGTCTACCGGGCGCGCGACCGGGAGCTGGGCGAGGAGGTTGCCGTCAAGGTCGTGCGCCATGAGGTGATGCGCGACGACCCGGCGCTCGTGGATCGGCTGCGCACCGAGAGCAGGCTCGCGCGCCGCATCACGCACCGCAATGTCGTGCGGGTGTTCGACGTGGGCGAGCACGAGGGCACGTACTTCCTGACGATGGAGCTGGTGCGCGGCATCACGATCGAGTCGCTGCTCGAGTCGCGCGGCCGCCTCGGCGTCACGTCCACGCTGGCCATCGCCACGCAGCTCGCCGACGCACTCGCAGTGGCGCACGAGCAGGACGTGATCCACCGCGACGTCAAGCCGGCCAACCTCCTCGTGGACGACGAGGGCGTGCTCAAGGTGATGGACTTCGGCCTGGCGCGGCTGGCCGAGCGGGGCCGGCGGCTCACGCAGCAGGGGATCGTGGTGGGAACCCCGCGCTACATGGCGCCCGAGCAGCTGCTCGACGGCGACATTGACGCCCGCACCGACCTCTACGCGATGGGCGTCGTGCTGTACGAGTGCCTGACGGGGGTGCTGCCGTTCGACGCACCGTCGCCCGTGGCGATGGTGGCGCGCATGGTGGACGGGCCGCCCACGCCGGTGGTCACGCTCGCCCCCGAGGTCAGCGCGCCGCTGGCCGCGCTCGTCGGTCAGCTGCTGGCGTACGATCCCGCCGCACGCCCCGCGTCCGCGCGCGAAGTGGCCGACCGGCTGCGCAGCGTCGGCTGAGCGCCGGGCGCGGCCTTCCGGCCTCCACGCAGCGCGCGGCGCCGTTTCCTTCTACTGCCGCGCCTTGCTGCCCTTGGGCCCGATCGTGGACTCGAACAGCTCGAAGATCCGGCGGTACTCGTCGGTCCAGCTGTCGGGCCGCGTGAACCCGTGGTTCTCCACCGGGTAGGGCGTGAGTGACCAGCCCGTCTTGCCGAGCTCGATGAGTCGCTGCGTGAGCCGCACGATGTCCACGAACTCCACGTTGGTGTCCACCATGCCGTGCAGCATCACGAGCGGGTCCTCGAGTCCCTCCGCGAAGTAGATCGGCGACGAGCGACGGTACGCGAGCGTGTCGTCCTGCGGCTGGTTGAGGATCTGGCGCGTGTACTGGTGGTTGTAGTGCGCCCAGTCGGTCACGGAGCGGAGTGCGGCGCCGGCGCCGAAGTACTTCGGCTCGGTGAACAGCGCCATCAGCGTCATGAAGCCGCCGTAGCTGCCGCCGTACATCCCGATGCGTTCGGGGTGGATGCCGTACGTTTTGGTGAGCCACTTCGAGCCGTCCACCTGGTCCTGGAGGTCGCGGCCGCCCATCCAGCGGTAGATTGCCGTGCGCCAGTCGCGCCCGTAACCCGCGCTCGCCCGGTAGTCGATGTCGAGCACGTAGTAGCCCTTCGACGCGAGGAAGTGGTTGAACATGTACTCGCGCGGGTAGCTCGACTTCCAGAAGTGGCCGATGTTGTGCATGTAGCCCGCGCCGTGCACGAAGATCACCGCGGCGCCGTTCGGGCGCGCGCCGAAGTCCTGCGGCCTGTACACGTGCGCCGGCACCTGCACGCCGTCGGACGCCGGGATGTTCACGATCTGGAGCTCCTTCCACGGCCCGGCGCGGAACGCCTCGCTGGTGGAAACCGTCAGGCGCGATGCCGGGCGGGCGTCGCAGCCGCCCGGAGGGATGCACGCCGCGGCGAGGTAGATCTCCGGCGGCTGGCTGTTGGTGGACCGCACGTCGGCCAGCCACCGCTCGTCCGGCGAGAGCGTGGCGTCGTGGTTGCCGATGCCGTTCGTGAGCTTCGAGCGCGCGCCGCCTGCGACCGGCATCGACCAGAAATCGCGGTCGAACGGTGATGCCTCGCTCGAGTGGAAGTAGAACTTCGACGCGTCCTTCGACAGGGCGACGTCGTACACCTCCCACTTGCCGAGCCCGGTGAGTTCGCGCCGGTCGCCGGCGTCGGCCGCGGCCGAGTGGAGCTGTGCGTACCCGTTGGTCTCGCTCACCCAGTAGGCGCGGCGGCCGTCGTCGTACCAGCCCGCGCACTGGCCGCACGGCCCGCCCACCCACGCCGAGTCGCGCACCACCTCGAGCACCTTCACGGCGCCCGTGCGGCCGTCCACCACCGAGTACTGTCGCGTCTTCCAGTCGCGCGTCGTCGCGACGATCACGGCCGCGGTGCCCGCCGGATTCCATGCCGCGATGAACTGGTTCGCCGGCGAGTCCGTGCTTCCCGTGATCGGCTGGAGCCACGTCACCTCGCCGCGCGGGAGCGTCATGAAGCCCATCCGGCCCGCACCCTGCACGTCGCCCACGTTGGAGCGCCCGTTGATGTCCTCCACGTATCCGCTCGACGTCACCCAGCTCGGCACGATGGTGCCGCGCTGGTCGGCGGGCGGCGTGCTGGTGGTGAACAGCACCGACGCGCCGGACGGGCTCACCACCACCTGCTGGACCCGCTCGTTGGCGCCGAGCGTGACGGTGCGGGGGAGGTCCGGGTCGTCGCGCTGCTCGGCGCGGCGGATGGAGTCGGCGCGTTGCTGGTCGC
>JAYEKC010000061.1:0-5325 GCA_034716715.1 Gemmatimonadota bacterium
GCCCACGTGGGCAGCGAAGCTGGCGGCCGTCTCCGCGGCGGCCGGGACCTTTCGGAGAGTTGGCGCCCGCCTTACCTTATGTAAGGAAATGGCGCGGAGGTAAGGATGAGCGAGGCCAGGGTCACGAGCAAGGGCCAGATCACCATTCCCAAGGCGGTGCGTGAGCGGTTGCACCTCGAGGCGGGCGACGCGGTGGTGTTCGACGTCCGGGACGACGGCACGGTGGTGATGCAGGCCCGGAACCAGCCGTGGGAGCGGCTGCGGGGGCTGGTGCGCCCGCCCAGGAGCCGGCGGATCGCGGTGGCGGACATGAGTCCTGAGCGCGGCGCGCCCTACGACCCCGGCGGCCGGTGATCGCGCTCGACAGCAACGTCGTGCTCCGCCTCATGGTGCGCGACCATCCGGCGCATGAGGCGGCGGCCGGGCGGCTGTTCGCCGCGGCCGCGAGGGCGGGGACGCCACGGTACGTGGCCGACGCGGTGCTGTGCGAGGTGGTGTGGGTGCTGCGCAGCCGCTACGGAATTGCGCGGGGCGAGGCGGCCGCGGCACTGGCGGCCCTGGCCGAAACCGCCGGCATCGTGCTCGAGGGGCCGGACGCCGTCGAACGGGCCATCGCGGCCTACCGTGAGGGGCGGGGCGATTTCGCGGACTACCTGATACGCGAACGCGCGGCCGTCCGCGGCGCCACGGAGACGGTCACGTTCGACCGGGCGCTCAAGGGAGAGCCGGGCTTCCGGATACTGCCGTAGAATGGGGCTGGCAACGGGCAACTGACCGATGCCCTGGCACTTGAGCCATCCCGTGGTTCTCGCCGCGCGCCGGGAACCAACAGGCGGTCATGCCCCCGCGCGCAAGTGGTACGATTTGCGCCACGGTGAATCGGCTCGCCCGGTTTCCGTGGTTGCCACGCAGCCGGAGGGCTTGCCCTTTTCCCCGAACAGCTTGGCGGTGTCGAACGCGGCCTGCACCGCGATCAGCGCGGCGAGCGCGAACCCCGCGGTGGCCCACCGCGGCCCCGCGCCGCTCCGGCGGAGAAACCACCACGCCGCAATCACGAGCGGTGCCTCGAGCAGGAAGTCGGCCAGCGGGTACTCGTACAGCACCAGCCCCACCACCGGCGTGCCCGGCCAGAGGTACTTGTAGCCGGTGATCAGGTCGAGCGGCGTGTGGAGCAGCACAAGCGCGGCGGCCGCAAGGGCTACGTCGCTGCGCCGCGTGACGGCCCAGGCGGCGAGGGCCGTGACGGGCGCGAGGATGGCCAGGGCGGGAACACTGTGCGAATACAGGCCGGCTGGGCTGCAGAACCGGGCGGCGAAGTAGCCGAGGTCGAGGATGTCGGGGGCGATGGCCGCCGCAAAAAGGACGAACAGTGACGCGTCCTTGCGCAGCGCCCGGGCGGCGTAGGCGAGGGCGAGGTGGCCGGTGATCATGCTCCAAGGGTATACCCGCGTACCCCCTGGCGGGGCCAAACCCGTCTACGCCGGCCTGTTCCTCACGTTCAGCGCCCCGGGCGCCGGACTCGGCCGGAACGGAGCGGTGCGAGCGTCCTCGAGCGCGTAGTCGGGCACCAGCCCGCGCAGCATCTTCCGGATGCCTGCGTGATCGTCCGGCGAGAGCATAGCGAAGCGCACCAGTGCGTCCACCTGCGAGATGAACGCCGGATGCGGCTCGTGCGTGATGGCCCGCACGATCTTGGCGTGTTCGGTGGGCCGCACGTCCTCGTCGCCGAACAGCACCTCCTCGTACAGCTTCTCCCCCGGCCGGATGCCCGTGTACTCGATGGCGATATCGCGCCCCTCCTCGAGGCCCGACAGGCGGATGAGGTCGCGGGCCAGGTCCACGATCTTCACCTGGTCGCCCATGTCGAGGATGAACAGCTCGCCGCCCTTGCCGAGCGTGCCGGCTTGGAGCACGAGCTGCACCGCCTCGGGGATGGTCATGAAGAAGCGGCGCATTTCCGGGTGCGTCACCGTGACCGGCCCGCCGTCCTCGATCTGCCTCAGGAACGTGGGCACCACGGAGCCGCGCGAGCCGAGCACGTTGCCGAAGCGCACGGCCACGAAATGGCGCCGTTCCTTGAGGCCCGCGCCCAGCACGATGGATTCGGCGATCCGCTTGCTCGCGCCCATCACCGACGTGGGGCGCACCGCCTTGTCGGTGGAGACGAGCACGAAGTGCGCGCTGCCGGCGTCGAGCGCCGCGTCCACGGTGTTGCGCGTGCCCGCGATGTTGTTGGTGATGGCCTCGACGGGGTTGTGCTCCATGAGCGGCACGTGCTTGTGCGCCGCCGCGTGGAACACCGCGTGCGGCTGGAGCACTTTGAACAGCGCGTGCAGCCGCGCCGCGTCGCGGACGTCGGCGATGAGCGGCACCACCTCGAGGTTCCGGTGCCGGGCGCGGATCTCGTTCTCGATCTCGAACACCTGGTTCTCGGAGTGGTCGAGCAGCACGAGGGCCGCGGGCTCCAGGTCCGAGATCTGCCGGCACAGTTCGGAGCCGATGGATCCGCCGGCTCCTGTGACGAGCACCGCGCGGCCGGCCACCACGTTCTGCACTGCCGACAGGTCCGTGTTCACCGCCTCGCGGCGGAGCAGGTCCTGGATTTCCACCTTGCGGAGCGCGCTCACCGACACGCGGCCCGCGATGAGGTCGAACATCCCGGGCACCGTGCGCGTTGGCACGCCGGCCACCTCGGCTTCCTGCAGCACGCGGCGGACCACCGCGCCGCCGGCGCCTGGCATCGCGATGATGATCTCGTCCACGCCAAGCTTCGCGACCAGCGCGCGGATGTCGGCGATGGTGCCGAGCACCGGCACGCCGCCGATCTGCTGGCGCTGCTTGTCGAGGTCGTCGTCCACGAACCCCACGGGCATGAGGTTGAGGCGCCCGCCGGTCTGGAGTTCCTTGAGAATGGCCTGGCCCGCGAAGCCGGCGCCGGCGATGAGCACCCGCCGTGCCGGCGCCACCGTGCGGCGCTCCGCGCGCGCGTACATCCGCATGGCGAGGCGCGGGAACGCGATGGCGCCGAGCGTGAACAGGGCGTCGTTGATGAGCGTGGAGTAGGGGAGGCGGGTGGCGGCGAGGCCCGTGCCCTCGATGACGAACGCTCCGACGATGAAGGTGATCACCCCACTCACGCCGGCAGCGAAGAGGAGCCGCTGGAGCTCCACGACGCCCGCGTACCGCCAGAGCGCGCTGTACGCGCCCGTGGCGTAGTAGATGCTCACGCGGATCGGTACCGCGAGCAGCACGTACACCGTCACCGCAGCCACGACCGCGGCGGGTGGATTCAGCGTCTCGTAGCGCAGTGCGATCAGCGCGAAGGGAATGACGCTGAGCGCAACGAGGTCGAGGAGCAGGAGGTGGCGGTTTCGCATCCGGTGGGTGGAGGCAACGCCAGGCGTGTTCTGCTGCGAACTGCGGACCTCAAACTATGATGCCCGGCGCCAATCCGCGCCAGTCGGGTTACCTTCGGCTATCGCCGCGTACTACCGACTGGAGCCATTTGGGGCGATTTTCACCGTTCCGCCGCCATCCGCCCGCACCGGAGAAGAGTTCGTGAACGCAGGCCGTGTTGCCGTGACGATGTTTTTCGCGCTGGCATGTCCCTTGACAGCCAGCGGGCAGAACCCACCGCCATCCGCCCCGCCCGTGGTGACTCCCACGGGCCAGACCGCCGCTCAGGCCGCCGCCCAGGGGGCAACAGGGCGCAGCGTGTCGAACGAGCAGATCGCCGAGGCCCTGCGCAACTCCGGGATGTCACTCGGGCAGGTCCGGGAACGGCTGCGCGCAGCCGGCTACGACACCACGCTGGCCGACCCATTCTTCGCGTCCGGCCGACCATCCGCGCCAAGCTCGGCGGCCGGCCAGCCCGGCACTGCGGCTGCGGGGCTGGGGAGCTCGGAGTTCGCCAGCGCCCTGCAGGCGCTGGGCATGCTGAGCGCGGTTGGCGCGGAGAATGCGGCGGCCGACACGCTGCGGCGCGTGGCGACGGCGAGCCCGCCCGAGCGCACCGCCCGCGTGTTCGGGAAGGACATATTCAACCGCAGCGCAACGGTGTTCGACCCTATCACATCCGGTCCCGTAGACCCGGCGTACCGGCTCGGCGTTGGCGACCAGGTGCAGGTGGTGGTCACGGGCCAGGTGGAACTCGCCTATGCGCTGGAACTCAGGCGCGACGGCACGGTGATCGTGCCCCAAGTGGGTCAGATAGCGCTCGCCGGGCTCACGCTCGACGGTGCGCGGGGGCTGCTTCGCGAGCGGATGGGGCGATCGTACAGTGGGCTCAACACCGGGGAGGCGCGGCTCGACCTTTCGATTTCGCGCATCCGCAGCAATGCCGTGTTCGTTATCGGCGAGGTGGAGGTGCCCGGCGCATACCAGGTGAATGCGCTCGCCACCGTGTTCCACGCCATTGCGCGCGCCGGGGGGCCTACGGATCGGGGCTCGTTCCGCAACGTGGAGGTGCGGCGCGGCAACCGGGTGATCGAGCGGCTCGACCTCTACGAGTACCTACTGCGAGGGGATGCGAGCGGCGACATCCGCCTCGAGCAGGGCGACGTGATCTTCGTGCCGTTAAACACGCGGGCCGTGTCGGTCACGGGGCAGGTGCGCCGGCCGCGCGTGTTCGAGCTGCGGGAAAATGAGGGGTTCAGCGACCTGCTGCGCTTCGCCGGCGGCCTCACGCCCGAGGCGGCCACGGAGCGCATCCAGATAGACCGCATCTTGCCGCCCTCGCAGCGCGCGCCGGGCGTTGAGCGGGTGAAGGTGGACGTGGAGGTGAAGGGAAGCCTCGATTCGCTGGCACGGGTCCCGCTGCTCGACGGCGACGTGGTGGAGGTGTTCGGCATCGGCCCCACGCGGCGCAACGTGGTGGACATCGCCGGTCAGGTATGGGCCCCGGGCCAGTATCAATGGAAGCCGGGCAAGACGCTTGGCCAGCTGGTGGACGAGGCGCAGGGGCTGATGCCGTGGGCGCTGGCCGACCGGATCAAGGTGGTTCGGCAGCAGCCCCTCACCGGCGGGACGACGGTGCAGAACGTGGACGCATCGCGCGCAGCGGGACGGGCATACCGGCTGGAGGAGTTCGACGCGGTGGAGGTGCTGGACGCCCGTCTCGCATACGCGTCAGGCATCATCTCGGTACAGGGCGCAGTAAACCTGGCGGGCACGCGGCAGTATTCCGAAGGCGAGACGCTCCGCGACGCGATCGAGCGTTCAGGCGGCGTTCGCGAGGACGCGCAGGTGGTCGAGCTCTACCGGCGCCGGGTCGGGCCGACGTACAGCGACACCACGTCCGAGCGATTCACGTACCGCCTGAGCGCT
>JAYEKC010000062.1:0-5310 GCA_034716715.1 Gemmatimonadota bacterium
ATGCCGAGTGCGCCCTTGTTGAACGCGCGGAAGATGGCGTGGTCCACGAGGATGAAGTCGCCCGGCTTCTCGGCAACGAACTCCACCATCGCCGAGCCACCCGCGGGGATGAGCGTGGTCTGCACGTTGTGTTCGACCATCGACGTGCCACCCTCGCCGTACACGTTCTCGAACACCTCGCCGATCACGTGGAAGCTGGACGTCAGGTTCGGGCCGGCGTTGCCCACAAAGAGGCGGATCCGATCGCCGACGCTGGCCTTGAGGGCGCCGTTACCCGTGAGCGCGCCCACCGAGCCGTTGAACACCACGTACGTGGTCTTCTCCTCCACGCCCTTCTCCATGTCGAGCGTGGCGAGGCCGGGGTCGCCGTACTTGCCCCTGGTGTAGAACTCGCTCTGGAGCACGTAGTACTCCTTGTCCACCTTGGGCATCCCTTCCTTCGGCTCCACCAGGATGAGGCCGTACATCCCGTTCGCGATGTGCATCGGCACCGGCGACGTGGCGCAGTGGTAGATGTAGAGGCCCGGATTGAGCGCGGCGAACGTGATCACCGACTCGCCGCCCGGCACGGTGAGCGTGGCCTTGGCGCCGCCGCCGGGCCCCGTCACGGCGTGCAGGTCGATGTTGTGCGGCATGGTGTTGCCGGCGGCGTTCCTGAGGTGCAGTTCCACCTGGTCGCCTTCGCGCACGCGGATGAACGAGCCCGGCGTCGTCCCGCCAAACGTCCACATCACGTAATCCACGCCGTCGGCCAGCTTCATCTTCTTCTCGACCACCTCGAGGTTCACGATCACCTTCGTCGGCGTCGTGCGCGTGATGGGCGGCGGCACGTTGGGCGGCGCGGTGAGCGTCGCGACTTCCTCGCCGGATACGGCGGGCGGGACGCGCGCGGCCAGCGTCGCCGACGGGGCGCCGGACGGGGCGGGCGCGCAGGCGGCAATCGCGAGTGCCGCGACGGCGAGCAGTGGGAGGCGGGGGAACGGGGGGTCGGTTCGCATGGGGCGGTGTCCTAGTTGGTTGGGGCGGAGGCGAGGTCCGCGATGGTCGTCGCCGTGAGTGGCGCCCGCTGCGCCTCGAGCACGGCGGCCCAGCGGATGTGGGCGGCGCAGGGTCGCCGCGGGTTGCACAGCGTCGTGCCGAGGATGCAGCGCGGGTTGGGCGCGGGCGCCTCGAAGAGGTCCACGACGGCCGCGGCGGTCAGCTTCTCCGGGGCGACGCCGAGACGGAAACCTCCGGTCGGCCCGCGGGCGCTCTCGAGGAGCCCCTCGCGGGCGAGCGTATTCAGGACCTTCCCCGCGTAATTCGCCGGCATCCCAGCCGCCCGGGCGATGACGCGGGCGCGCTCGTAGCCGCCCTCCCGCCCGTTCCGGGCGAGGTAGAGCAAGGCACGAAGCGCATAGTCAGCGGTGCGGCCGAACATCGGTGGTCCTCGTCGCAGAGTTTCGCATCTGCAAGTGAGGATTCACCTTCGGCACGCGCGGAGGAGTCGGCGTTTCCGGCACACCCCGTCGCCGAAACCCCGGGGCCGGCGTCGGGGAATGTCCTACACCTGGTCGACCCGCGCGGCTCGAACGGGGGCGCGAGAATGGGGTCTGCCGGGCGCGGTACAGGGCCCATCTTGGCACCCGCAGCATTCGTCGCCACTATTTGAATAGTGGCCGTCGGCAGATTGTCTGCACCCAGGCCCGGGACCGATCGTGCCCACTTCGTCGCTGCACCGTTTGAGGCAATCGCTCGAGGCTGCCGGCGTTGGCACCTTCGAGTACGACATCCGCGCACGGGGCGTCAGGTTCTCGCCGGCGTGCCGGGTGCAGCTCGGCTATTCGGCCGAGGAGTTACCGGACACGGTTGAGGCCTGGATCGGCCTGCTCGACGAGCCCACGCGCGCGGCCGCCCGCGAGTGGTTTGGCACCACCGCGGCCACCGCGGCCACCGCGGCCACCGCGGCCACCGCGGCCACCGCGGCCACCGCCGCTCCGCCGTCCGCCCATGAGACGCGGTACCGGCACAAGGACGGCTCGTGGCGGTGGATCCTGGTCAACACGTCCGTCGTGAGCGACGAGACCGGCAGCCCGACGCACATCTTCGGGACGCACGTTGACATCACGGAGCGGAAGCGCAACGAGGCGATCGTCGCGTGCCAGGCGCACATCATGGAGCTGATTTCGCGGGACACCCCACTCGCGGAAACGCTCGACGCGCTCGTCCGCGCGTGCGAGAAGGAATCGCCGGGGATGGTCGGATCGGTGCTGCTGCTGGACCCCGACGCCCGGCACCTGCGCCACGGGGCGGCGCCACACCTCCCGGCGTCGTACTGGAACGCCATAGACGGCGAGCCGATCGGGCCGGCCGCTGGCTCCTGCGGCACGGCCGCGTATCGCCGCGAGGCGGTGGTGGTCGTGGACATAGCGAACGACCCGCTCTGGCGCCAGTACGCGGATGTTGCCCTGGCGCACGGACTGCGCGCCTGCTGGTCCACGCCGATCTTCGATTCCGCCGGGGCCGTTCTCGGCACGTTCGCCATGTACTACCGGGACGCGCGGGCGCCGGCGCCCGCCGACCTCGGGCTCATCGCGATGGCGACGAGCGTTGCCGCGGTGGCCATTACCCACGCACGCCGTTTGGCGGCCGTTCGCACGGGCGAACGGCGATACCAGCGACTGCTCGAGGCAAACCTCATCGGCGTGATGATGGCGCGGACGGATGGGACGATCCGGGAGGCAAACGACCGCCTCCTGGCCATGATCGGTCGAACGCGTGCGGAACTGGAGGCGGGCGAGGTGCGGTGGGACACGATCACGCCGCCGGCGTGGCGGCATGTGGATGAACGGATCGTGCGTGACCTGCAGGCCCGCGGGTTCTCCATGCCGGTGGAAAAGGAGTACGTACACCGCGACGGCCGGGTGGTCCCGGTCCTCGTGTCGGTCGCGGTCATTGATGACGTCACGGGCGACTGCCTGAGCCTCGTTGTGGACCTGACCGACCTCAAGGCGGTGGAAGCGGCACACCGGGCG
Organism: Gemmatimonadota bacterium; assembly: GCA_034716715.1. Classification (GTDB taxonomy): domain Bacteria; phylum Gemmatimonadota; class Gemmatimonadetes; order Gemmatimonadales; family Gemmatimonadaceae; genus Fen-1231. Next base: position 3,015 of record JAYEKC010000062.1, read on the forward strand.
GTGCTCGACCGCGTGTCTGATGCATACGTGGCCCTCGACCGGAACTGGTGCTACACCCATGTCAACGCCAAGGCCGCCGAGATCTTCGGCCGCCGGGCGGGCGACCTCATTGGCCGGCACATCTGGACCGAGTTCCCGGAAGCCGTCGGCCAGCCGTTTCATCGCGCGTACGAGCGCGCCATGGCCACGCAACAGGCGGCCTACCTCGAGGAGTACTACACGCCGTACGACCGGTGGTTCGAGAACCGGATCTATCCCTCGCCCGAGGGCCTCTCGATCTTCTTTCACGACATCACGCCGCGGAAGAAGGCCGAGCAGGCGCTGAAGCTGAGCGAGGAGCGGTACAAGCTCCTGGTCGAACACAGTCAGGACGTGTTCCTGCTTATTGACGCGGACGGCAAGCTGGCGTTCATCAGCCCGTCGGTGCGCCAGATGCTGGGCTACGATTCTGAGGAACTGGTGGGGACCAGCGTGTTCGACCTCCACCATCCCGACGACCTCCGCCGGATGTCCGCGAGCCTGGCCTCGAAGGTCGCCGCGCCGGGCACCGGGACGCGCCGCGAGTTCCGCCTGCGGCACAAGGACGGCTCGTATCGCGAGATTTCCGGCTACGGCGTGAGCTCGGCCAGCGCCGTTGCCGGCGCCGCGTTGATCGGCGTGTGGCAGGACGTCACCGAGCGCAACCGCGCGGAGCAGGTGCGCCGCGACTCCATGGAGCAGCTCCGGCGACTGTCGCAGACGGTGCAGGACGCGCGCGAACAGGAGCAGGCGCAGATTGCCCGGCAGATCCACGACCAGGTGGGACAATCCCTCACGATGCTCAAGCTTGGCCTTGCCCGCATGCTCTCCCGGCTTCGCGTGGACGACCACGGGTTGCGCGCCGACGGCAAGGAGCTGATGGGGCAGCTGGACGAGGCGATTCAGGTGGTCCGGAAGGTGGCCGCCGACATCCGGCCGCCCCTGCTCGAGGACCTCGGCATCGCCGCGGCATTGGAGTGGGCCGCCCGCCGCTTCACGGATCGCACGCAGATGCCGTGCGTGCTGGACCTGCAGGTCGAGCACGTGCCCGGGGACGTTGGCCGCGCGCTGTATGCCATCGCGCAGGAGGCGTTGACCAACGTGACCCGCCACGCACGGGCGTCGGAGGTAGCCATCCGCCTCGTGCGCGACGGAGCCGGCGTCGTGCTCGAGGTGCTCGACGACGGCGTGGGCCTTGCACCGAACGCCGGCGACGCGAACGGCTCGCTCGGGCTGACCGGCATGCGGGAACGCGCCGCCGCCGTAGGTGCGACGTTCACGATCGGGCGACGCGACGCCGGCGGCACCGCCGTGCGCGTGCGCTGTGCCGGTGGGGTGGAGGGGCCGGCGTGATCCGCGTATTGCTCGCCGACGATCACGCCATCGTGCGACGTGGGCTCGCGCGCCTGCTTGACGACCAGCGCGACATGGAGGTGGTCGGCGAGGTAGGATCCGCGTCCGAGCTGACGGCCGCGATGCCGGTTGCCCGGCCCCACGTGGTCGTGCTCGACGTTTCCATGCCGGGGCCGGGCATCGCCGGCGTGCTCAAGGAACTTCGCGAGTCATGGCCCACGGTCCGCGCGCTCGTGCTCAGCATGTATCCGGAAGAGCAGTATGCCGAGCGCGTCCTGCGGAGCGGCGCGGCCGGGTACGTCACCAAGGATCGGTCGCCGGAACTCCTCGTGGAGGCGGTTCGCAAGATCCACCGGGGAGGCGTGTTCGTCACGGCCACTCTGGCCGAGCACCTGGCGGGCCGCGTGTCGGATCCGGAGCCGAAGGCGGGTCATGCGCGGCTCTCCGATCGCGAACTCGACGTCTTGAGGGCGCTCGCCGCCGGCAAATCGGTGAAGGCCATCGCAGCCGGCATGCGGCTCAGCCCCAAGACGGTCAGCACCTATCGTTTCCGGCTGATGGAAAAGCTGCGCCTGGAAACGAATGCCGACCTGATTCGCTACGCCATCGAGCACGGGCTGACCGCCGGCTGACCGCCGGCTGACCGCCGGCTGACCGCCGGCTGATCGCCGGCTGCCTGCGCAACCCCGGCCGCCGTGTAGGCGCAACCCTACACTCGCGCGTGCGCCACGCTGACGGCGCCGATGGGACGGGCCGCCGCATCATGCAGGCGTGAAACTGTACATCCTGGACAGCTCGCAGGCGTTTCGCGACGCGCTGGCGCGCCACCTCGAGTCCATCGCGGGGGTGGAAGTCGTCGGGGCGGACACCCCGTCCCCGGACGCAGTCGGCCGCGTGCTCGCCGCCGATCCGGCGATGGTGATCG
>JAYEKC010000063.1:0-5295 GCA_034716715.1 Gemmatimonadota bacterium
GCGGCGGGTGGCGGGGCCCTCGGCTGGGGGTCCGACACCTGCGGTTCCATCCGCATCCCGTCGGCGTACGCGTCGCTCTTCGGGCTGCGTCCCACGGAAGGGCTCTTCAGCCGCGACGGCGTCGTGCCGCTCTCGCACACGCAGGACGTGCCCGGCCCGCTCGCGCGCACGGTCACCGACCTCGCCATTGGCCTCGACGCGACCGTCGGCCCGGATCCGTCCGACCCCGCGACCGCGGTGATGGAGGGCCGCCCGCTGCCGCAGTTCGTCGCCGCGCTCGACCCGACGGCGCTGCGCGGTGCGCGCATCGGCATCTTCCGCCCGTATTTCCGCGGCGGCGACGGCGACGTGAAGGACACGGTGGAGGCCGCCGTGCGGGCGATGACCGCGCAGGGCGCCGAAGTCGTCGAGGTGAACATGCCGGAGTTCGACCAGGTGATCGCCGGGAGCCGCGCGATCCTCCTCGAGACCCGGTTCGACCTCGCGGACTACCTCGCGCGGCCCGGGGGCGCGCCCGTCCACTCCCTCACGGAGATCATCGAGAAGGGGCTGTTCGACCGCCAGCTCGAGGCGCGCCACCGCTCGGCCGACACTGCACAGGCGCGCGACTCCGAGGGACACAAGGCGATGCTCGTTCGGCAGGCCATGCTGCGCGAGCGGATGATCCAGCTGATGGACTCGCTGCACCTGGACGCGCTCGCCTACCCGACCATTGCTGACCGGCCGGTGCTCGTGGGCGCGCCCCAGCTTGCGTCGAGCTGCGCGCTCGCCGCGCAGGCCGGCCTCCCCGCGATCTCGATGCCGGCGGGATTCACGAGCGACGGACTGCCGACGGGCCTCGAGCTGATGGGCAAGCCATTCACCGACGCGCGGCTCGTCGGCTTCGCCTATGCGTTCGAGCAGGCCGGTGCGCGCCGGCGCCCGCCGCCCACCGCGCCGCCGCTCGTGAACGGCCGCGCGCCGGTGAATGTCGGGTTCAACGTCAGCGCGGGCCCGCCCGCCACCGCCGCCTCCGTGGGCTTCACGTTCAACCCGTCCACGAGCGAGCTGGCGTATGCGGCGCGGCCCACGGGCGTGGACAACGCGAAGGTGACGGCGGTGGTGATCCGGCGGGTGGACGTCGCGCGCGACGGGGCCGGCCGCGCCACCGGCCCGGCGCCGAAGGGTCAGCGGCGGGTGATCGCGCGGCTGCTCGGGCCGGAGATGGTCTCGGCGAGCGGCAAGCTCCGGCTCGTGGGCGACGACCTCGAGGCGTACCGTGTGGGCGCGCTCACCGTCGCCGTGTTCACCGAAGCGGGCGCCGATCCGGTCGCCGAGGTGCCGATCCTGCCGCCGCGGTGAACGCCGGCGCCGGCCACTTGATGGCCGGCGCCGCGCCCATCGCGCCCGCCACGCCCCGCGTGATCAGCCGACGCCGAGGTGCCGGAGGGCCGCCGGCGGGCACCCGTTCCACGCCGGCATGGCGACGTTGCCGATGTAGCCGAGGTCCTTCACGCCCATCTGGCTCGAGAAGAACCCACTGGCGGTGAAGTCGCGCAGGCGATTGAAGAAGTTGACACCCTCGCGCAGTTCCGCCTTCGCCTTCGCCGGCCACGCCACCTGGTGGAACAGCTGCCGGCGCTCGGCGTCGGAGATCTTCAGGAACGACTTCCCGAACGTGTTGTAGGAGAAACCGTCGAACCACCGCAGCGCGTCGCGCATCCATCCGTAGCTGGTCGCGTACTCGGTGCAGAAGAAGTCCATGTACTGCGGCACGCCGGCCTGCGTGGCGCTGCCGGACTTCTCGTCGCGCGGGATGATGAGGTCGACGACGATGTTGACCTGGCGCCATTCGTCGGGGGTGAAGTACTTCGGCCGGTACGCCGCGCCCTGCCGCTGCTGCTCGAGCGCGGCCTCGACGTGCCGCATCGCGCGCTCGGCGTCGGCCGGGGTGACGGGCAGCGCCGCGAGCGCCGCGGCGCCGATGGCGGCCTTCAGTGCGTCCCGGCGCGTCGGCCGCGACCCGTCCCGTGCAACTCCGTCGCCCGTCACCTGTCTCCCGTGATCCGTCGCCTCGTGGTGGTCGTTCGGCCTGCTCACAATTCCCTCCGCCTCATCATGCCGCTGATCGCGTCGGCCGTCCGCCACGCCAGCGCCATGATCGTCCACGTGGGGTTCTTGTCAGCCTGGCCGACGAACGGCGCGCCGTCGGCGATGAACAGGTTCCGGCAGTCGTGCGCCTGGCATTGCGCGTTGAGCACTGACGTGGACGGATTGTCGCCCATCCGCGCACCGCCCGCCTCGTGGATGATCGAGCCGCCGTTGGCGATGCCGTAGCCCCGTTCCCTCGACGGCATCGGGCTGAACACCGTGCCGCCCATCTCGGCGATGAGCGCCCGGAACGTCTCCTGCATGTGCTTCGCCTGGTTGATCTCGTGGTCCGTCCATTCCCAGTGGAAGCGGAGCACCGGGATGCCCCAACGGTCCTTTTTCTCCGGGTCGAGCTCGCAGAACGACTTCTCGTTCGGGATCATTTCGCCGCGGCCGTCGAATCCGATCGTGGTGCCATAGTACCGGCGATAGTCGTTCTTGAGGTCCTTGCCGTACCCGCCGCCGGGCGGGTAGCGGTGGATACCGCCCATGAAGCCGTGCCCGGGCACGCCCATCCCGCCCCACACCTCGATGTGGTACCCGCGCGGGAAATCGAGCTTCTTGTTGTCGAGCCACCAGGGCATGTACACATGCATGCCGCCCACGCCGTCGCAGTTGTGGCGCGGCTGGTCCACCATCTTCGGGATGAACCCGCCCACGCCTGCGCCGACTGTGTCGGTGAGGTACTTGCCCACCATGCCGCTCGAGTTGGCGAGTCCGTTTGGGTGCCTCGAGGACCTGGAGTTGAGCAGGATGCGGACGCTCTCGCACGCGCTCGCCGCGAGCACCACCACGCGCGCCTTTACGTGCGCGTCCACGCCGTTCCGCTTGTCGATGTAGCTGACGCCCGTCGCGAGGCCCTGGTCGTTGACGGTCACCTCGCGCGCCATCGCGTTGGTGAGGATCGTGAGCCGTCCCGTCTTCTGCGCCGGAAACAGCAGCACGTTCGGCGACGTGAAGTTGGCGTTCACCGTGCATCCGCGGTTGCACTGCCCGCAGTAGTGGCAGGCCATGCGGCCGTGAATGGGCTTCGTGAGGATCGACAGCCGGGCCGGGATGCACGTGATGTTCAGCCGGTCGCTGGCCTGCTTGACGAGCACCTCGCGGCAGCGGGGCGCCGGCGCCGGGAGGAAGTGCCCATCGGGATGGTTCCGCAGCCCCTCGTTCGACCCGTAGATGCCGATGAGGTCGTCCACCTTGTCGTACCACGGCGCCACGTCGTCGTACGCGATGGGCCAGTCGTCGCCGAGCCCGTCCTTCGACTTCGCCTTGAAGTCATCCGGGCCGAAGCGGAGGGAGATGCGCCCCCAGTGGTTGGTGCGGCCGCCGAGCATCCGCGCGCGCCACCAGTCGAACTTCGTGCCCTCGGCCTTCGTGTACGGCTCGCCGTCGATGTCCCAGCCGCCGATGCAGGCATCGAACTCGCCGAAGGGGCGCTCCTTCGTGCTCGCACCGCGCCGCGGCGTCTGCCACGGCCAGGTGAGCATCTTCGAGTCCTTCGCGTTGTCCCACCAGCCGCCGGCCTCGAGCATCACCACGTTGGCGCCGGCGGCGGTGAGGGCGTGCGCGGCCATCCCGCCGCCCGCCCCCGAGCCGACGATGCACACGTCGTACTCGGGGCGCCGCTGCTGTTGGGTCATGCGCTCGAATCTGGCGCGTGCGACGCCGCGGCGCCACCGCGGTCAGTCGAGCGCGCGCGCGAGCGCGTCGTGCACCGTCTTGAGCACCTTGATGCGCGCGAAATACTTGTCGTTCGCCTCCACCAGGGTCCACGGTGCGTGCTTCGTGGAGGTGTGGGCCACCATGTCGCAGACCGCGTCGGAGTAGGCGTTCCACTTCTTGCGGTTGCGCCAGTCCTCCTCGGTGATCTTGAACCGCTTGAACGACACCTCCTCGCGCTCCTTGAACCGCTTGAGCTGCTCCTCCTTCGAGATGGCCAGCCAGAACTTCGCCACGACGATCCCGTGGCCGGTCATCTCCTCCTCGAAGTCGTTGATCTCGCCGTAGGCGCGCTGCCAGTCCCACGTGGAGCAGAATCCCTCTACGCGCTCGACGAGCACGCGGCCGTACCACGACCGGTCGAACACCGCGAAGTTCCCGCGACGCGGCAGGTGGCGCCAGAAGCGCCAGAGGTACGGGTGCGCCTTCTCCTCGTCCGTGGGCGCGGCGATGGGGATGATGCGCATCATCCGCGCGTCCACCGCCGATGCCAGGCGCCGGATGGCTCCGCCCTTGCCGGCCGCGTCGTTGCCCTCGAACACGACCACCACCGAATGGTCGCCAAAGCGCTTGTGCCGCGAGACCAGCGCAAGCTTGCCCTGCCACTTCTCGAGGTCGCGGTCGTACCGCTTGCGCGGCAGCTTCTGCGTGAGATCCAGCTCCGACAGCACCGTCCGCTTCGTGTCCACGCCCGGCGTCGGATCCGTGGTCGCCGTCAGGTCGGGCTGCACCGACGGCTTCGCCAGGCGGTGCCGCAGCCCGTCCAGGAGCTTTTCCGCCGTGGCAATCTCGCGATAGCGGCGGTCCGTGCCTTCCACCACGATCCACGGCGCGTGGGCGTGCGACGTGTCGCGGAGCATCCGCTCCGAGACCTCGCGGAACCGGTCGTATTTCCGGAAGTAGGCCTCGTCCTTCGGCGTCACGCGCCAGCGAGTGAGCGGGTCCTTCTGCAACTCCTTGAGCCGCTTGCGCTGCGCCTTCTTCGACAGGTGAAACCAGAACTTGAGGACGAGCGCCCCCTCATCGGCCAGCATCCGCTCGAAATGGTTGATCTCCACGATGCGGCGCTCGAGCCTGGCCCAATGCGGCTTCCTGTCCGTCATCACGGCGTTGACGATCGGCCAGGTGTACCACGAGCCGAAGAAGATGCCGATCTTCCCCGACGGCGGCAGGGCGCGCCAGAAGCGCCAGAGCCGGGGGCGCTCGCGCTCCTCGTCGGAGGGGTCGCCGACGCCGTTGACCTCCACGTGCCGCGGGTCCATCCACGACGTGAGGGCGTTCACGGTCTCGCCCCGCCCGCCGCCCTCCACGCCACCCACCAGCACGATCACCGGAAAGGCGCGCGCGTCCTTCAGCGCGTACTGCGCCTCGAGCAGCGCGTCCCGCAGTTCCACGCTGCGCTTCGCGTAGTCGTCCTTCGATACGGTATGACCGAGTTCGGCGTCC
>JAYEKC010000064.1:0-5290 GCA_034716715.1 Gemmatimonadota bacterium
GCCGGCGGTGCCTCGGCAACGAGGCGGCGCGCGCGGCGGACAGCCGCCAGCGGACCCACCCCTGGCCCGTCGGGCGCGGCGGCGCGGAGCGCGGTTGCCAGTGCGACGGCGTCCCTGGCCGTGGGGACGAGCACGAGCGCGTGCGGGGCGCCCTGCGGCGTCGCTGGTGTGTTGGAGGAGTCGAGCGTCGCTCCCGCGCGCGCGACAATCGGGCGCAGGCGTTCCGCGACGTCGGGCCACGACGGCGCCAGCACGTGGATGGTATGCATGCTGCGCGAGGCCTGTGCCTCCACGCGCTCGGTTCCGGACACCTCGTACCTCCGCGAAGTTTGGCGCGGAGCGTGCCCCGCACATATCGTTCCGCAGCCCAATCTAGCGTCCCGTTCGTGACACTGCCCGCGCCCGAATTCATGCCGTCGGCGAACATCGCGCGCCTGCGCGAAAGCGCCACGATCGCCGTCTCGCAACGCGCCAAGGCGCTCAAGGCGGCGGGCCGCGCCATCATCGACCTTGGTGCCGGCGAGCCGGACTTCGACACCCCGGAGCCGATTCGCCGCGCCGCGCAGCGCGCCATCGACGGCGGGGCCACGCGATACACGGCCACCCAGGGCACCGCCGAGTTGCGCGCGGCCATCGCGGCGGCGGCCACCGCGCGGCGCGGCGAGCCCGTCGGCGCCGATGAAGTCGTCGTGTCGTCGGGCTCCAAGCAATCCATCTTCAACGCCTGCACCTGCCTCTTCGGCCCGGACGACGAAGTGCTCGTGCCCACGCCGGCGTGGACGAGCTACTACGAGATCGTGAGCCTTGCCCGGGCGACGGCGGTGCCGGTGGTGGGTGACCCGGAACGGGGGTTCCGCGTCACGCCCGCGATGTTGCGCGACCACGCGACGGCGCGAACGCGCGGCGTGATGCTGAACTCGCCCGTGAACCCCACCGGCACCGTGTACGCGCGCGACGAACTGCGCGACCTCCTCGCGCTCGCCGCGGAGCGCGGGTGGTGGGTGATCAGCGACGAGATCTACTTGCGCATCGCCTACGGCGGCCCCGCGCCCTCGAGCCTCGACGTGGCGCCCGCCCGCGACCGGCTGGTCGTCGTGGACGGCGTCGCCAAGGCCTACGCGATGACCGGGTGGCGCATCGGCTGGACGCTCGCCCCGCCGGCCCTCTCCCGCGCGATGACCGCGTTCCAGTCGCATACGACGTTCAACGCCGCGGCGCCGTCGCAGGCGGCCGCGCTCGCCGCCGTCGCCGGCGGCGCGGAGATCGACGCGGCCGTCGCGGCGATGGTGGCGCGCTTCCGCGAGCGGCGCGACGCCGCGTGCGCGATCCTCGCCACCGAGCCGCGCATCGCGCTCATTCCACCCGAGGGCGCGTTCTACCTCTTTCTCCGCGCGCCGGGCACGGGCCGCGTGCCCGACGCCGGCACGGCGTTCGCGTCGCGGCTCCTCGAGCGGCACGACGTCGCCGTGGTGCCGGGCTCGGCCTTCGAGACGCCGGACTGGGTGCGCGTGTCGTATGCGGCGGAGCGCTGGCAGGTGGAGGAGGCGATGCGGCGCATCGTGGCCGCCTATCGCGACGCCGAAGCCGCCGGATAGCCTCGGCCGGTGGCGGCGCCGCCCGGGGTGTTCCCCGGCGGCTTCCGGCCCCATGTTTCGGACGGCAGCGCCGCCACCACCACTCGCCACCCGGTCCCATGATCACGACGATCGTTCTCGTCCGCGCCGATCCCAAGCAGATCCCGCAGTGCGCGCGCCACCTGGCGGGCATCGACGGCGTGACGGACGTCTACTCCGTGTCGGGCGACTGGGACCTCGTGGTCATCCTCAAGGTGGCGCAGTACGAGGACATCGCGCGCATCGTGACCGAAAAGTTCCCCGGAGTTCCGGGGCTGGTCCGGACCACCACCCTGACGGCGTTCCGGGCGTACTCCAAGGCCGACCTCGAGCAGGCCTGGGACATCGGCACGGGCTGACGGCCCGGCCGGCCTACTTCTTCTCGGGCTTCGGCGGGTCGAGGCACCAGTTGGACGGGGCGCGGAGCGCCTCGTGCCACTGGCCGCCCTTGAATGCGAGCACCACGAGCTGGTTGTCGCCCGCGTAGTGCCACGACTCGATGATGATCTCGTCCACGCCGTCCCCGTTCACGTCCACGTGGTCCACCAGGCGCTGGAACTCGACTCCCTTGGCCTCGCCGCTTTTCACGTGGCGGTAGGTCGCCACGTACCCGGTGTCGACCTTGTCGAAGAGGGCGAACACGTGCGTCGTGTGGCCCACGCCGGGTGCCACGTCGCCCGCCTGCTGGTCGATGAACGAAACCATCAGCGTCGGGTCCTTCGTCGCGCCGGTGCGAATGAGCCGGGCCACGAAGTCCAGCGAATCCAGCTCGGCCTTTTCCAGCTGGGCCTGCGCGCCGACCGCCTCGCCGAGGGCGCGTCCCATCTTCGCGATGGTGGCATCCGGCGGCATCGGGCCGGGAGTACCGGGGTGCGAAGCGAGCGCCGCCGACGCCGCGATGAGCTCCACGGACGGGTCGGACGCCGACGTAGGGAAGTCGAGCTTGGCCGACCCCAGCGGCCGAAGGTTGCGGCAGCCCGGGAGCGGATACAGCGGCTCCTCGCCGCCGGTCCACATCCCCCGCGAAACGGTCACCGTGCCGTGCGGCGTGTCGTCCATGTACACCTGGTACTTCGATCCCGCCGCAAGGTAGGCGCTGTCGAGCGCGCGCCAGCCGGCGCGTGTGAGCGCGATCGGTTCGATCGCGCCGCCGACAACCGCCGCGATCGGCATGATCTTCGGCTCGTTGGCGTCACCGAACACCTGGAACAGGATGGTCGGGTGCGTCGAAAGGTCCAGCGCCGGCACGCCCGCCGGCAGCACCTGGTTGGGGTCGACCTTGGGCGCCTTGTCGCACGCGGCCGCGCCCACTAGCGTGGCCAGAATGAGCCCCCCGACTCCCGGCAGCGACGGTCGCATGCGCGAATCGTACGGCGGGCTCCACCCGGGAGCAAGCGCGGACGCTGCCGCCCGGCTGCTGGCCGGGCTGGCGGGGAAGCCCGGAATCGCCGGTCCGCTTCCCACCCTGGAGTCGCTCGACGCTGCCGACCGCCAGCCGCCCCGCGTCGAGGACGTCGTCCCCGTCGAGGGATCTGGCATCGTGCCGCGTGCTGTTCCCGGCGCCCTGGCGCCTGGCTTCGCCGCGTTTCTCGACGGCATCCAGCGGTCCGTGGTGGTGCCCGGCGGGCGCCCGGCGGTACCGATCGTGCACGGCACCGTCGCGGCGGCCATCCGGCGCCGCCGCGACGACCGTGGCCTGGAAACCTGGGGCGGCGGCGCCGTGGTGCGCCGGGCGATCTTCGCGCCCCTCGCCCGGCTCGACGCCGAAATCCGCCACGCGCTCGAACGCGCCGGCTTCGACATGGTGGACACGGAAGCCGACGGGGTGCACCCCCTCGAAATCCTGGGCGCCGCGCGGGAGGCGGTGCAGCGCTCGCGCGAGGAGGTCGAGGCGGGGCTCGCCACGCGCTGGTGCGCCGGGCAATCCGCCCCGCTCTACGTGGACGGCGGCGTGGCCGGGCTCGGGGGGCCGGCGTCGAGCGACGCCGTCGTCGGCGTGGTCAAGTCGCACCGCACGGCGTACGGCGGCGCCGCCGCCATCGACGTGGTGACCGGGCTCGACGCCGGCGCACGGACGACCGCCTTCGCCGTCTCCAGCCGCCGCCGCGCGCGCGTGGCGAGTTGGTACCTGCGGCTGCGCCCGGGCGACGGCGCCGACCCGTTCGACGGGATCGTGCGGGTGGAGGTGGCCGAGGGGTCGTTCAGCCCCGACCGCGCCGACGCCGTGTCGCGCTGGATCCTGGCCGAGCGGGCGCCGGTGGCCCTGCCGGACTCCCGGTGGCGGGTGATGCCGTACGGCATTCGCGACGTGGAGGAATACCTCCGGGCGGTCGCCCGGTAGCAGCGCCGGAGCGGTAGCTTACGGCATGGCAGGGATCCTCGGCCGCGTCGTCGCCACCGAGCGCCGGCCCAACACGCCGCACGAGTTCCACTTCTGGACCGCGCTCGACGCGCCGGTCGGGATCGGGACCATCGTGCGCGTGGAGGGCACGGACGCGGTCGCCGGCCACGTGCCGCAGGTGTACGGCGTGGTGGTGGAGGGCTTCAGCTATTCCGACCTGGCGACGCCGCTCCACGACGTGCTCGGCGCCGAGGGCTCGCCCGACCGCGCCGGCGCCGCCCCGACGCGCCGCACCGAGATTCGCCTCTACACCGCGGCCGTGCTGCGCCACGTGCCGGACGAACCGCTCCAGCCCGTGGCGCTCGGCGATGTGCACCTCGCGACCGACGCCGACGTCGCGGTGGCGCTCCGGATGGACGCGTACCTCCGGGCCGAGGGGGGCACCGGCATTCCCATCGGGCTGTACCGGGCGGGGGCGACCGCGTCGCCGATCCACCTCGACGCCGACTTCCTGATGGGGCCCGAGGCGGCGCACCTCAACATCACGGGCGTCTCGGGCCTGGCGACGAAGACGAGCGCGGTGGAGTGGCTGCTCGCGTCCATCTTCGCGCACTTCCCGGCGGCGAAGGGGAGCGTGGCCGCGCTCTGCTTCAACGTGAAGGGGCCCGACCTTTGCTTCCTCGACCAGCCGGCCACGCGGCTCGACGCGGCGGACCTGGAGCTCTACGCGCGCCTCGGCGTGCCGGCCGATCCGTTCCCGCATGTCGAGTACTACGCGCCGTACACGGCCCGGGGGTACACGCTCAGCACGCTGCGCTCGAACGACGCGCTCGCCCACAACGTGCACCCGCTCACGTGGGGCCTGCGCGAGGTGCTGCAGTACGCCGAGGTACTGCTGAACAAGGATGACGTGGACGCCAAGGCGGACGCGCTGATCGACTTCATCCGCGAGCGCGTGGTGGACCAGGACTTCCGCGACCCGCTGCTGGGCGCCGAGGTGCACCGCGTGCTGACGTTCGGCGACCTGGAGCGCTGGTTCCGCGACGTGCTGCGGGCGATGGAGGAGCGCAACCAGGACTCGTGGCGCACGCACCACGTGGCGACCATCCGCAAGGTGCGGAACCGGCTCACGAACATCTCGACGCGCTGCCGCGGGCTGGTGACCGACGACGGCACGTCGAGCGACCTCCCGTGGGGCCAGTTCCGCGACCGCGGCGTGTACGTCGTGGACGTCGCCAACCTCGAGGAGGACGCGCAGGACCTGATCTTCGCGCGCGTCATCACGCAACTGCGGGAGCGGATGGAGAAGCGCGCGCTGGGCGTGGACCACGTGGTG
>JAYEKC010000065.1:0-5256 GCA_034716715.1 Gemmatimonadota bacterium
CGATCGCCGCCGCGTCGCCCGCGGCGCGGAACCGCCGCACGCCGCTGAGGACGCCGTCCTGCAGCGTGAGCACGTCGGCGCGGTCGTCGTGCGCGATCACGAGGCTGGCGGGGCCGCGCGCGAACGCCGGCCAGATGGTCACCGCGGCCGCCGCCCACGCGGCCTCCGCGGGCACGATGGCACGGACGTGGCAGCCGGCCAGCGCCGACGCGCCGTGTACCGCCTCGACCAGTTGCCGCGGCGCCGACGTCGCGACGACGTTCGTCGTGGGCGCGCCCCTTGCCGCCGCACCCGCCGGCGCGGTGCCGATCACCTGCGGCCCGCGCGCGCCCACGAAATACCGCGGGGCGTTGCGCTGCAGGAACAGGTTGCGGTCTGCCTCGCGCAGTGGCGGGAGCGCGATGGTGCGCGTCTCCGCGAGCGGCGGCAGCAGCGCCACGGCGAGGACCGGCGCGGTGAGCCCGGACGCCTTCGCGGCGTCGCCGAGCGCCGCGCCAAGGGCGTCGCGGGCGCCGTTGGCGCCGCCGTTGAGCTCGAAGCCGCGCTCCCAGACCGTGGGCACCGATTCCGCGGCGGCCACCATCATACCGGGCGTGAGCGCCACGCCCAGCACCTCGTCCGTTGCGCGCCGGGGACTCATCGCCACTCCTCGTTCAGCACGCCAGCCGCCGGCTGGCCGTTGATGTTCGCACGCCCGAGCACCACGCGCAGCCGCACGGGCTTGGCCGCCGGGCTCGCCTTGGCGAGGATGGTCAGCTCCACCTGCTGCGTCATGACGCCGGCCCGCGCCGAGATCTGCGACTGTGCGTTCTGCGACTGCGCCTGCATCGCGGCCGCGACGCGGTCGCTCACGCCGCCCCGGGGCTGCGGCATCACCTCGGCGACGCTCGTGATCCGCGACCCGCGCGAACGGAGCTGCAGGATGCGCGAGATGATCTCGTCGGTCATGCCGGGCAATACGCGCAGCACCGGCACCGGCGCTGAGTTCAGGTTCACCTGCGCCGCGCCCACGGTCGTGAGGTACGGGCTCACCAGCGCGTAGATCTCGGGCGTCATGCCCTTCACGTCGAGCAGTTCCTCGAGGTCGCGGATGTCCTGGTTGGCCGGCAGCCGCAGGAGGCCGGCCTTGATGTAATCATCGCGCTCGCCACCCTTGGTGCGCGGGATGTCGTCCACGTCGCGCCAGTCGCTGATGCACTGGGCGAGCTGGTCCGACAACACGTAGTCGCCGAGCAGGTACGAGAAGAACGTGCGCAACTCCGTCTCGGACAGGGCGTTGATGTTGAGCTTGGCACCGAGGTCGGCCGCCGCGACCACGACCGGCAGGCTGTCCACCATCTCGACGCCCGAGTAGAGCGAATCCACGCCGAGCCACGGGTCGGACGACTGCAGCCGGCCCACGCTGCCCGCGGTGCTCTGCGGCCCCGCACGCAGCGCGTACTCGAGCTGCGCGCGCGTGAGCGCAAAGGCGCCGAGCGCCGCCGCCGACGCGCGTGCCCGGTCGGCCGCGGCGATGCCCAGAGCGCGACGCTCCTGCGCCGCGAGCGCGAAGTCCAGCGCGACGATCGTGATGCCGACCACGAGCCACAGCGCCGCGAGCATCGCCACGCCGCGGCGCGCCCGCCGCGCCGCCGCGATGCCCGCGCGAAGACCGCGCCGCCCGGCGCCGGTCATGGCGTGACCTCGCCGAACACGTACGTGAGCGGTTGCAGCAGGAGCGGCGGCAGCGTCGCCCCGTCGGCGGGCACCATCGTGATCCGCACGGCCACGAGCTGCCCGCCCGTCGCCGCTTCGGTGCCGGCGAGCCAGCGGCCGGCGCGCTGGTCGAAGAACTCGATGTCGAGGTCGCCGACGTTCGGGTCGAGTTGCCGACGCATCAACGGGGTTTGCGTCGTGGCCTGGTACTCGATGGTGAGGCCGCGCTCGGGCGTGTTGTCGTCGGCGTCCACGAAGATCCGGATGCGGGCCTGCGGCGCCATCAGCGGGTTCGGCGCCGACGTCACGACCGTGAGTTCGTTGCCCGTCGAGGCGGCCGCAGTCACGCCCTGGGCGACGGCGGCACCCCCGGGCGCCGTGCGGAAGGCCGATGCCGCCGAGCGCCCGGCGTTCACCGCGACCGCCATCCCGCGCGGCCCGCCACCCTGCTGGACCTGCACGTCGCCCTGCGCGATCCACTGCCGCAGCATGTCGCGCAGCGCGGCCGCCCGCTCCGTTTCCGTCGACGCCGCGCGAATGGTCTTCTCGCGGTCGATCACCGTCGCGAACGCCTCGCCGCCTACGGCCACGAGGATCGCGAGGATCGCGAGCGCGATCACGAGCTCGAGCAGCGTCATCCCGGTGCGCGGGCGCATCAGCCACGCCTCCCGCGGCCGTTGCCCGTGGCGATCACGGGCCGGCGGTACACGTACGTGCGCACGTCGAACGCGCCGCTGTCGGGCCACGTCACCCGGATGCGCACGTCGTATACGCCCGGCGTCGTCGTCACCGGCGCCGTTTCGGTGGTCCATCGGTACGTGTCGAGCGGCGCGTCGAACCGCCCCTCCTTCACGGAGTCCGGCAGCGACCGCAGTTGCGTCTCGTTCAGGAAGTCGAGCCAGTCCATCCGTTGCTCGGCGAGTGACGCTGCCACGATCGCCCGCCGCGAGCGCTCGGCCGCGCGCATGTTCGCCGCGACGGCCTCCAGCGCGCCGATGGCCACGAGCCCGACCATCGCCATCGCCGCGGCGGCCTCGAATACCGTGACGCCCCGGCGCCCACGGCGCTTACCGCGCGCGGGGTACAACACCTCGCGCGCCGGGCGGCCCGCCGCCACCTCAGCGCGCCTCGACACGCGGCACCCCCGTCCACGGGTCCACCAGCACCATTACGGTGCCGTTCTGTCCCCGCACGCCCACCGAGTCGGCGAAGGACGCCCCTGTCGGCTGGAAAATGAACTGCAGCCGGTCCGCGTCGGTGACGAGCGTGGTCGAGCCGCCCAGGTCGACCGCGCCCGACGCCAGCGTTGCCATTCCCGACACGCCGGTCGTGTCCACGCGCCACCGGCCCGACACGGGGTCGAGCCGGAGCGTCGCCACCGTGCCCGTCGCGATGGCCTCGTGCCGCGCCTCGCGCAACAGCGTCAGCATCGGCTCGGCATCGGATTGCGCCTTGATGGCGCCGAAGTCCACCATCGCCGGTGCGGCGAGCAGCAGCGTCACGGCCAGCACCGCCAGCACGAGCGCCGTCTCCCAGAGCGTGAAGCCCGCCCGGCGGCGACGCGCGACCGCTGGCATCCGCGGGCGAGGCTGTCGGCAAATGCGCTTGGCCATGCGATCTACCGGAACGAGTTGGCGTTGATGCCGTAGATCGCCTGCAGCAGCGACAAGGCAACGAACGCCACGATCGCGCCGAACACGACGATCATCGCCGGCTCGGCCAGGGCCGCCACCCGCTGCGTGGCGCGCTCCGTGCGCTCCTCGAAGATGTCGGCCGACTTGACCAGGAACGTGCGCAGGTCGCCCGCATCCTCGCCCACGCCGATGAGCTGCGCGAGCAGCGGCGAGAAGAGCGTGCTCTCGCCCACCGCCTGCCGCATCGAGCCGCCCTCGCGCACCATCGCCCGCACGCGGGCGATGTCGTCGCGCGCGACCGGGTCGCCGATGCTCTCCATCGTGTCGTCGATCGCCGGGAGCAGCGGCGCGCCGCCACTCAGCAGCACGCCCAGTAGCCGGGCGAACCGCGCCGACAGGGCGTACTGGCGCAGCGTCCGGACGAGCGGCAGCGAGAGCAGCAGCCGCGACCACGCGCGCGCGCCCTCCTCGGTGTTCCGTACCCAGGCGGCGAACGCGGCCCCCGCGAACGGGATCATCGCCAGCACCGGCCACGCCCGCTGGATCACCGACGTCACCGTGAGCAGCGCGCGCGTGGTGGGCGGCAACGTCGCGCCGCTGCCCTCGAGCAATGTTACGAAGCGCGGCAGCACGAAGAACACCAGCACGCACACCGCAATGGTGCCCGCGCTGGCGAGCAGCAGCGGGTAGATCGCCGCCGACACGATCCGCGCGTGCAGCTGCTCCTCGCGCTCGAGCTGCTCGGCGAGGCGCGCGAACGCACTGTCGATGTCGCCGCTCCGCTCTCCCGCGCGGATGATGCCCACATAAAGCGGATTGAAGAGGCGCCGGTGCTCCGCCAGCGCGTCGGCCAGCGGCACGCCCCGCTCCACCCGCGCGCGAACGTCCGCCACCGATTCGGCGACGTCCTTCGTGGTCACGCCCGTCGCCGCGTCGAGGGCGCGGGCAAGCGGCATGCCCACCGGCAGCAGCGACGCCATGGCGCGCGTGAACTCCAGCACCTCGCGCGCGCGCCCCGGCCGCCACCACGACGTTCCCGCCGCCGCCGACGACTCGGCGACCTGCAGCACGAGGAGGCCCCGCTCCTCCAGCGACTTCGCCAGCGCCCCGGCGCTGTCGGCCATCAGGCGCCCGCGCTGGCGGCGCCCCGTGGCGTCAACGGCCTCGTACGCGAAGCTGGGCACGGGGCGCCCCGGCTCTCCCGCCTACTTCCAGCTCACGACGTCCGCGTTCTCGCCCTCGCCGCCGAGCTGCCCGTCGGCGCCGTACGAGAACAGGTCGAACCCGGTCGGGTTCACTTCGCCTGGCGAGAGGTACAGGTACGCCCGGCCCCAGGGGTCGAGCGGCACCGCCTTCCGCAGGTACGGGCCCCGCCAGTTCGTCGGCGGGTCGATGGACGGGATCTCCTGCAGCGCCTGCAGGCCCTGCGCCGTCGTCGGGTACGCGCCCGTGTCGAGCCGGTATGCGTCGAGCGCCGAAGCGATCATCTCGATCTGCGACTTGGCCGTCGTGGACTTCGCGGTTCCCACGTGCTGGAACACGTTCGGCGCCACGAGCGTCGCCAGGATCGCGATCACGACGATCACGACCAGGATCTCGATCAGGGTGAACCCGCGACGACGGTTCGGCTTGCGTTCGGTCATGATCTTGCCCGCGTGGAAGGCTCGGTGGCTTGGACACGGACGCCCGGGAAGGCGTTCCTCCCCGGGCGCCGTCATCGTGCCTGCCTGGGGAGACGCGCGTCTCATTATGACGTTAAGCTGCCCCGCGGCCGCGGTTTCGCCACCCGGCCGGCCGACCGCCCTTCGGCGCCCCTAGGCCCGGGAAGCCTCGGCCACGGGCGCGTCCGACGCGAGGTAGCGGGCAATCACGTCGGCCACCCTGGCCGACGCCACCCGGATCTGCTTGAGGTCGTCGCGGAAGCGGA
>JAYEKC010000066.1:0-5256 GCA_034716715.1 Gemmatimonadota bacterium
GGCTGAGCGGCCGCGGGTCATTGGCGCTTCGGCGGCGTCTTCCGCCGCTTCGTCTTGGGCTTGGCGGGCCTGAAAACCTTGGGGCCCGCGTCCCCGCCCGGGCGGGCCACCGCGTAGTGGAGCTGCACCACGCCATCCGGGAAGCTCTGCGACGAGATGAGGTCGAGGTCCACCGTGCGCCGCCTGGGCGCGATGAGCGGGATGCCCTCGCCGATGTACGTCGGAATGGCGTGGATGATGAACTCGTCGATCTCGCCGGCGTCGAGGAACGCGCCGATGAGCGTGGCGCCGCCCATCATCCAGATGTTCCGGCCCGGGGTGGCGCGCAGGCGCTTCGCGAAGGCGGGAATCGATTCCGTGACGAACTCGACTTCCGGCGGCGCCTCCTTCGGGGGGCGCCGGGAGAACACGTAATTCTTCACCTTGGGGTCGAACCCGGCGCCGGGAATGCCCTGCTGCTGGAATGCGAGGGCCATCTCGTACGTCTTGCGACCCCAGAGGATGGTGTCGATGGAGCTGTAGAACTCGCGCATGCCGTAGTCGCCGGAGGTGCGCGGCCGGTTCAGCCAGTCCACGTCGCCGTCGCTGCGGGCGATGTACCCGTCGGCGCTGGTGGCCACTTGCACGATGATCTTCCGGGGGCGGCGTGCGGTCACGGGTGCCTCACGAACAAGACGGGCCTGGACGTTGCGTGGCATGGCGGGTCCCCTTGGCCGGGGTGTTTTCATTCTAACCCGCACCGCCGCGTCGCGTTTCAGCCGGCGGCGCACGACGGCGCGTGACCCGGCTTCGCCGTAGCTTAGGGGCGACCCCGCCGACCGGTATCCAATGACGCACCACCCAGCCACCACGGTCCGCCGCAACGAACGCCGCAACGCGCGGCGCTTCGCCATCAGCTGTGCGGCCGCGGCGCTCCTCCTCACGCAAGCCGCTACCGCGCCCACCGCCCCGGCCAACGCGGCCGCTCGGCACGGCCGGCCCGCGCCGGCCGTGACCATCCGCGCCGGCACGCTGATCGACGGCCACGGCAAGGTGTCGCGCAACGTCCTCATCACGCTCGTTGGCTCGAAGATCGCGCGCGTGGCCCCCGCGCCCGCCGGAGCGCGCGCCACGTACGACCTCTCCGCGTACACCGTGCTGCCGGGGTTCATCGACTCCCACGTCCACCTCGACTCGCACTTCAACCCCGACAACGGCAGGGCCGACACGCGCGGCGAGACGCAGGCGCAGCGCCTCTACGCCGCTGCCGACAACGCGTACCTCACGGTCGCGAACGGGTTCACCACGGTGCAGTCCATCGGCTCGGCGCTCGACGCCGACGTCCGTACGCTGGTCGAGAACGGCGACGCCCTCGGCCCGCGCATCCTCACGTCGCTCGGCTCGTTCTCCGACACCAGCAAGTCGCCGGAGGAGATCCGCGCGTGGGTGCGCGCGCAGGCGGCGAAGGGCGCCGACGTCATCAAGATCTTCGCGAGCCGCAGCATCCGCGAAGGCGGCGGCCAGACGCTCTCCGACGCGCAGATCTTCGCCGCCTGCGACGAGGCCAACAAGCTCGGCAAGCGCTCGTGGGTCCACGCGCACGCCACGAGCGCCGTGCACGCGGCCACGGTGGCCGGATGCTGGGCCGTCACGCACGGTTCGCAGGTGAGCGACGCCGACCTGCAGCTGATGAAGGAGAAGGGCACCTGGTTCGAGCCCAACATCGGCCTCGTGAGCCAGAATTACATCGAGAACAAGCCCCGCTTCCTCGGCATCGGCAACTACGACGAGGCCGGGTTCCGGTTCATGGAAGACGGCATCGCGCTCAAGCTCGCGATGTTCAGGCGCGCGATGCAGGTGAAAGGGCTCAAGCTCATCGCCGGCACCGACGCCACCGCTGGCGCGCACGGCCGGAACGCGCGCGAGGTGATCTACCGGGTGAAGAACGCCGGCCTCGCGCCGATGGAGGCCATCAACGAAATCACGAGCACGGCCGCCGCGTCGCTCCAGCTCGAGAAGGTCACCGGCGCCGTGGTGCCCGGGCTCGAGGCCGACCTGGTGGCCGTGGACGGCGATCCGCTCAGGGACATCGAGGCGCTGCGGCGCGTGGCGTGGGTGATGAAGGGCGGCCGCGTGGTGCAGGGGCTCGCGCCCACGTTCGAGCCCGTGCAGCCCGAGCTGTTCCGCGGCGGCCCCGCGCTCACCAACGCCTTCGCCGACTACGACGGCGACGGCCGGCCCGACCTCTTCGTGGGATTCAACGGCGAACCCAACCGGCTCTACCATAATGAGGGGGGCACGTTCCGGAACGTGGCCGCCGAGCTCGGCGTGGCCGACGCCCGCGGCACGCGCGCGGCGGCGTGGGGCGACTTCGACGGCGACGGCAGGCCCGACCTCCTCGTGGGCTTCGTGCCCGACACCGGGACCGTGAAGCGTCCGATCCTCCGCCTCTATCGCAACACCGGCGGCCGGTTCACCGACGCCACCGTGAGTGCGGGGCTCGACGGCGTCACCACCGGGCTCGTGCGCCAGTTCACCTTCGTGGACTTCGACGGCGACGGCCACAACGACCTGTTCATCGCGTGGCGCGACAAGCCCAACTCGCTCTACCGGTACGACAACGGGCGGTACACCGAGGTGGCCGCGCAGGTGGGGCTCGCCGACCCGCGCAAGACCGTCGGCGCGGTGTGGTTCGACTTCGACCAGGACGGCTGGCTCGATCTGTACGTCGCCAACCAGGACGGCGACGCGAACGGGCTGTTCCGGAACGACCACGGGCACTTCACCGACGTCGCCGCGCAGTACGGCGTGGCCGGCGGCGGACGGCCCATCGGTGACGCCGCGCGCGGCTCCGTCCGGCCCTGCGTGGCCGATGTGGACGGCGACGGCCGGTTTGACATCGTCACGGCCAACTACGGGAAGAACGGCCTCTTCCTCAACCGGCCCGGCCGGTTCGAGGATGCGTCGGCGGCGTGGGGCATCGCGATGGACTCGCGCTACGACACGTGCGCGCTCGAGGACTTCGACAACGACGGCCGCATGGACCTCATGGTGAACGGCACCATCACCACCGGCATCAGCTATCCCTCATACCTGTTCCGGAACACCGGCCACTCGTTCGAGAATGTGACACCGGCCAACCTGGTGCTGCCGCTCGACCATGGCATCGAGTGGGCCGACGTGGACGGCGACGGACGGATGGACCTCGCGCTGATCAGCGTTGCCCGCCAGGGCCTGCACGGCGTGTGGCGCAACGTGGCGTCGCCGGGGGCGAAGGGGCAGTCGCTGTTCGTGCGCGTGGTGGATTCCGCGGGCCGCGCCACCCGCGCCGGTGCGGAGGTGCGCGTGTACCGCTCCGGCACGCGGCAGCTGCTGGGCGCGCGGCTGGTGGACGCCGGCTCGGGCTACAACGCGCAGAACGACCTGCCCGTGCACTTCGGCGTGCCGCTCGGCGCGCGGGTGGACGTGGAGGTGATCTGGCCCACCGGCGGGAACCGCGTGCCGGTGATCACGCGCGCCGTGGACGTGGCGTCGCTCCGCAACCGGCCGCTCGCGGTGCGCCGCTGAGCCTGTTGCCTGCGGGCGAGGTCTTCGCACGGACGTTACCGTCCATCATCTCATCCTCCGGCAAGGCGGACGGCCGTCATCGGCGAGGCGGCACGAGCGGATGCGCCTTGAAGAATTCCCACATCACGCCCGTCGCGCTGATGGTGCGGGTGGTGCGCCCCGCGAACCACTCGGGCACCGGCTCTCCCCCAGGCCACGTATGCCCGCCGCCGTGGATCGTGTACAGCACGACGTCCGCGCCACTCTCGCAGTGCGAGTACCGGCGACGCGTGACGTCCGGCGCCACGACCGAGTCGACCGGGCCCAGCGCGCAACCATTCCGGCGGGCCCAGTTCGCCGCCCATCCCGGCTGGCTGGGGAAGCGCTCGTCGGCGATCCACGTCCTGCCGCCGCCATACGGCACCACGGGGTCGTCGGTACCATGGAAGTCGATCATCGGGACGGGCCGTCGCTCCGTGCACCAGCTCCACGGCAGCAGTTGCGCCGAGCCCACGAGACCCACCGCGGCGATGCGGTCGGCCATCGTGCACGACAGCACGAATGACATGCCGCCGCCGTTGGACAGGCCATTCGCATACACGCGGGCCGTATCGATCGTGTAGTGGGCCTCGATCGTGTCGATGAGCGCCCCGAGGAATCGGACGTCCCGCGACGATCCGGGTCCCGGTCCCGCGTGCCAGACCCTGATCCCGCGGCCCCCGACGGCCGAGGGGTATACGACGATGAACCCTTCGCGATCGGCCTTGTCGTTCCAGCCGCTGAAGTCGCGTTGCACCGCGCCCCAGAGCCCCGCCCCGTGCAGACTGATCACGAGCGGCGTGGGCCGGCGGCCGTCGTACCGCTTCGGCACGTACAGCAGGTACTCGCGCCGGACGCCCTCGTGCACGAACGCGCCCGTGTCGCGATTCACGGCGTAGAACGACGCGGCCTCGATGGGGACCAGCACGGCTGGCAGCGCGACGAGGGCGAGCGCCAACGCAAGGGCGAGCCGGCGGTCCCTCATCGGTGGCGGTTCCACGCCAGCGCCAGCGGCGCCGCGGACACGCGCGCGAGGGGGACGGCGAGCATCGCGACGAGCATCAGGACGTAGCGCGGGACGTGGGGGCTGTCGAGCATCCAGGAGAACAGGCCGAACAGCGCGAACACCGCGACGGTCCACCCCGCGGCGCCCATCACAAGGGTACGGTCGGTCACCAGGCGGTCGCGCCAAAGGCGCGTGGCCACCCAGGCAACTGCTACCAGCTTGAGTGCGGCGAGCACGGCGAGGATGAGCGGGAGCGCGCTGAACAGCACGCCGACGCGCCGCGTCTCGTAGATCCAGTCCCCGGCAAGCGCGAGGATGAACAACACGGCGAGCGTGACGAACACGCTGCCCTTGATGAACCACTCCCGCCCGGTGAGCCCGATGTACAGGCTCTGCACGAGCTGCTTCCACGTGGCGGCCACGAAGGCGGCGACGACCAGGAGGGCGAACACGACAGTCCGCGGCGTGCCCACGGCATCGGCGACGTCGCGGAACAGTTGCGCGACGATGGACGATGCGCCCGAGAGGACGAGCGCCGCCGGCACCGCCACAGCGACGAGCAGCCAGGCGGCGGCGGTGCTCCGGCCCGCCGCGCGCAGCCGGGCGCCCACGAGCTGCGCACTCGTCATCGGCCGCGTGGCGAGGAAGGCGGGCAGCCCGGTCGACGCGCCAGACTCGCGGCGCGA
>JAYEKC010000067.1:0-5255 GCA_034716715.1 Gemmatimonadota bacterium
CGCGAACTCGGCGAGCTCGAGACGCCGATCCTGCTCACGTGCACGCTCTGCGTGTGGAAGGCGGCCGACGCGATGACCGAGTGGATGCTGGCGCAACCCGGGATGGAGCGGGTGCGGTCGCTCAACCCGGTGGTGGGGGAGACGAACGACGGCGGGCTCAACGACATCCGTTCGCGGCCCGTCGAGGCGGGCGACGTGAAGCGTGCGCTCGACGGCGCCACCGACGGGCCCGTGGAGGAGGGAAGCGTGGGGGCGGGGCGCGGCACGGTGGCGTTCGGGTGGAAGGGCGGCATCGGCACGTCGTCACGGAAGCTCCCGGCGTCGCTCGGCGGGTACACGCTGGGCGTGCTGGTGCAGACCAACTACGGCGGCGTGCTCCAGATGGGTGGCGCGCCGGTGGGGAAGGAACTCGGCCAGTACGCGTACCGGAACGAGACGTCGGAGCGTGGCGACGGGAGCGTGATGGTGGTGGTGGCCACGGACGCGCCGCTGTCGGACCGGAACCTGGAGCGCGTGGCCGCGCGCGCGATGCTGGGCATCGGGCGCACCGGGTCGAGCGCGTCGAACGGCTCGGGCGACTTCGTGATCGCGTTCTCGACGGCCTCCGAGGTGCGGCGCGCCTGGGACGCGCAGCGGCTCGCGACCACCGAACTATCCAACGAGCAGGCCTCGGCCGTGTTCGAGGCAGCAATCGAGGCCACCGAAGAGGCCGCCTACAACTCGATCCTGAAGGCCACCACGGTGACCGGGAACGGCCGGACCGTCCAGGCCATCGACATCGGGAAGGTGAAGGAGGTGCTGGCGCGGTACCGGCCGCGTTGACGCCCGGGGGAACCTTGCCGGCGCGGAGCGGATAGGTTCGCCATGCCCGATCGTCCTCGACACCACGTCGTCGTGCGGGTGACGCACTGGGTGAACGTCGTCGCGTTCAGCCTGATGGTCGCGAGCGGGCTCCGCGTGTTCAACGCGTATCCGGCGTTCGCCCGGCGCGGCGAGACGTTCTGCTGCTATCCGTTCGAGGGGATGGCCGTGCCGGATTGGCTGACGTTCGGCGGCTGGCTGGCCGGAGCGCGGCAATGGCACTTCGCGATGATGTGGGTGCTGGTGGCCAACGGCCTCGTGTACCTCGGCTGGGTGTACCTGCACGGCGAGTGGCGCGACCTGGTGCCGCGGCGCGGCGACGCGCGCGACACGCTCGAGATGGCGCGCTTCTACCTGTTCCTGCGCCGTGACCATCCGCGCCAGGGCAAGCACAACGCGATGCAGAAGCTCGCCTACTTCGCCCTTCCCTGGCTCGTGGCGCTGATCGTCGTGAGCGGGCTGGCCATCTGGAAGCCGGTCCAATTCGCGCCGCTCACGAACCTGCTCGGCGGCTACGCCTGGGCGCGGTACTGGCACTTCCTCGCGATGCTCGCGGCCGTGGTGATCGCCGCGGGCCACGTCTTCATGGTGTTTGCCGTGGATCCTTACTCGCTGCGCTCGATGGTTACCGGTGGATGGAGCGAGCGGTTTTCGCCCGAGGCGCGCAACGCCCGGCCGTTCATCAACCTGCTGCCCCCACGCGGCGGTGCGCGGGAGGACCGGACCGCATGACCGGGCGTCTCGACCGGCGCGACTTCCTCATCGCCGGCGGTGCGTCGCTGGCGACCGTGCTGTTCGGCGCCTGCGACTCGCAGGGGCCGGCAAAGGCCGCGCGGCTGCTCGATTATGCCCAGCGCAAGAACGAGGTGGTCGAGCGCGCCATCTTCTCGCACCGGTCCATGGACCGTGCCCGGGCCGGCGCACGCGCGGCGGGTGACGCGTTCCCGAGCTACTTCGTGTCGGATGTGGTGCCGGTATGGAACCCGGCGCTGAACGGCGTCTGGCGGCTCGAGGTTGGCGGCATGGTGCGGCAGCCGCTGTCGCTGAGCCTCGACGACCTCATGCGGGTGGAGCGGCAGACGCAGCGGGTGAACCACTACTGCGTGGAGGGGTGGACGGCGGTTGCCGAGTTCACCGGCGCGCCGCTGCGGGCATTGGCACGGCTCGCCGGTGCGGACCCAAAGGCGAGGTACGTGGACTTCGCGTCGTTCGACGACGGCTACCACGAGAGCTGGGACATCGAGAGCGCCATGCATCCGCAGACGCTTGTCGTGTACGGCAAGGACGGCGCGCCGCTCAGTCCCGCATATGGCGCCCCGGCGCGCGTGCACTCACCGGTGAAGCTCGGCTACAAGAACACCAAGTACCTCACCAGGGTCATGTTCATGCCGGAGCGCAACGGCGGATACTGGAGCGACCAGGGCTACGAATGGTACGGGGGGCTGTGACGCCACCCGCCTGACGCGCTGAACGCCCGGGCTCAGTCCGCCTGGGCGTTCAGCGCGGCGCGCACCCGGTTCCGCAGCGCATCCAGTTCGCCGGTCGAGGCGGGTGGCTGGTGCACGTGCTCGAGGAAGTTCCGGGCGAACTCCATGTGGCCGTGGCAGCCGCGGCAGACGCCGAGGTGTTCGCGGATGGCCGTGAACCGCGCGGGCTCCATCTCGCCGTCGAGCCAGTCCCACAGCTCGTGGATCACGTGGCCGCAATTGATCACAGGCGCGCTCATGCGGACTCCGGAGCGCTATCGCGCGCCAGGCCGGCGTCGCGCGCGAAGGCGAGCAGGTGCTGCTGCAGCTCCCGGCGCGCGCGGAACAGCCGCGACCGCACCGTCCCGATGGGCACCCCCAGCTCGCGGGCCGCTTCGGCATAGCCAAGGCCGCCGATGTCCACGAGCGCGAACACCACACGGAACGGCTCGGCGAGCATGCCGAGCGCCTTCTGCAAGGCCGGGCCGAAGTCGATGCGGTCGTACACGTCGCCGATCCCCGCCTCGACGGCGGCGCGGTGCAGGGCGACCGTCCCGGCGGTTTCTTCGCCGGGATCGGCGTCCACCGAGGCCGTGACCCAGCGCTCGCGTTCCTTGCCGCGGAGGAACGCGTTGCGGCAGATGGTGAACAACCACTGCCGCGTGCCCGCGTCGGGCTTGAAGGTGTCACGGGCCTTGAAGGCGCGCAGGTAGGTCTCCTGAACGAGGTCGTCCGCTTCGGTCGCGTCCCGCGTGAGGGCGAGCGCGAAGCGCCGGACGTCGGGCAGGAACCGGATGGTCTCCTGCTCGAACGCGTCGCGCGACACGACCCGTCTCGCCGCGGGGTCCTTGGTCACGTAGGCGTAGCCGGCGTCACGGGTTCCCGGGCGCTATGCGGCAGGTGGCGGGCGGCGCTTACGGAAGGGTCTGGGCCAGGACGTCGGCGGCCTTCTTCTTGCGCCACTCGCGCATGCGATCCCGAAGGTCGGGACGCTTGGCACCGATGATCTGCACCGCGAGCACGCCGGCGTTCGTGGCGCCCCACTTGCCGATGGCGAGCGTGCCCACGGGGATGCCAGCGGGCATCTGGACCATGGCGAGGAGGGCGTCGAGACCGCCGAGCGGCGTTGCCGCGATGGGCACGGCGAGGACGGGGAGCACGCATTTGGCCGCGATGAAACCGCCGAGGTGGGCGGCGCCACCGGCCGCGCAGATGATCACCTGGAGGCCGCGCTGCTCCGCCGAGGATGCGTACTCGAGGGCTGCGTCCGGCGTGCGGTGGGCGGAGAGCACCTTCGCCTCCCACTCGATGCCGAACTCCGTGAGCACGTCGCAGCAGGGCTTGAGGGTCTCGAAGTCGTTCTTCGAGCCCATGAGGATTCCCACTTCGGGCTTGGACATTCGGTAAATATGGCTCAGGCGACGCCTGTCAGGCTGCGGAGCGGGTTGTGACCGTTGACCCCGCGCGGTATCTCTGCAAACCGTGTCCCTGATAGTCTACTACGACTTCACGTCGCCCGACTCCTTCGCGCTGAGCGAGATCCTGCTGGCGATGCCCGGGTGTCCGCCCGTCGAATGGCGCGGCGTGCAGATGGAGCCGGGCGCGCCGGTGCAAATGGTGCGGCACGACCGGCGGGCCATCGATCGGCTGGAGATGGACCTCGTGGCGACGCGGCGCGCGGCGCCCGACGTGCGGTTGCACGTGCCGCGGGGGCGTCCGAACACCCGCGTTGCGCTCCAGGCCGTGGTCGCGGTCGAGCGAATGCACGCGGTGCGCGCCGAGTCCCTGCGCACCGCCGTGTTCCGCGGCTACTGGTGGGACAGCGCGGACTTGTCGGACGTCGCAACGCTGCGACGCCTGGCCGACGAGGCCGGCGTTCCGCCGTGGGTGGACCTGGCAAGCCAAGCGGCGCAGGCGACGCAGGTGGGCTGGGAGCTGCAGTGGCAGGTGGAGCGGCTGGGCGGCGTGCCACGCGTCATTCGCGAGGACGGCGAGATCCTGTGGCAGGTGGAGTCGCCGGCGACCGTCGCGCGGTTCGTAGGGGGAGGGTAAGGCGCACCCTGCGAACGCGACAACGGGGTGGCCGGCACAGCCGGCCACCCCGTCGCGTATAAGCTCCCGAGGAGGGACTCGAACCCCCGACCCGGTGATTAACAGTCACCTGCTCTACCACCTGAGCTACTCGGGAATCAATGAAAAATAGACGTTTGCGGGGGGTGAGGGGAGTGGGTGAGGGGTGAGGGGCGGTGAGGCGCGAGGGGAAGCGAGGGGTGAGGGGTGAGGGGTGAGGCCATGGGCCATCACGGCAACTTCGGATGCTACGGCGCCGTAGTATGCACGCAACCGCCGGGCCCTCGCGCCCGTGGTGGTCCTCTCATTGACCTTCTGCCCCGCCACACCCCGTGCAGACTGAATCCCTGCGCGTTGGCGTCGAGACGCTCCGCGCCAACCCGCTTCGCAGCATCCTCTCCACGCTGGGCGTGATCATGGGCGTGGGGTCGATGGTGTCGGTGCTCGCGATGGGCGACGGCGTCGAGAAGTACGCCCGCGACCAGGTGGCGCGCACCACCGACCTGCAGGCCATTGCCATCACGCCGAGCTTCGTGGAGCGCGTGGACGGCATCTTCGTCCGGCGCAACGACGTGGTCCAGTTCACCCGGGCGGACATGGATTCGCTGCGCGCAGCGGTGCCGCAGGCGGCGGCCGTGAGCCTCACAGTGACCGGCGGCACCATCGCGCAGTCGGACTCGGCCGGCCGGGGCCGCGGCGTGCAGGTGCACGCCGGCCTGTCCACGCAGCCGGTGGACTCCCAGATGACCGAGCGCGGGCTGGCACTCCGCGACGGCCGGTTCTTCACCGATGCAGAGGCGCGGGCCGGCGCGGCCGTGGCGGTGCTCCGGGCCTCCACGGCGGACTCGCTGGGTGGAG
>JAYEKC010000068.1:0-5233 GCA_034716715.1 Gemmatimonadota bacterium
ATCCGCGCGAGCACCTGGTTGTTGTCGAAGCGGATGGGGATGGTGCCGACCGTCGCGGTGTAGCTCACGTCCCGGCCGTGGAGGCGCATCGTGTGCTGCGTGACGGAGACCTTCTCCTCGGCCGGCCCGAAATACTCCTCGCGGGCGGTGGACTGCGCCTGACCCGCCGGCGGCGCGGCGGGCTCACTCTGCCCGCCCCGGCCCTGGGCCCCCGCGGCGAGGGGCGCCAGTGACGCCGCGGCCAGTGACGCTGCGGTCAGCACCGCGGCGGCGAACGCGCAGGCGACGAGGCGATGCAGGAAGGACCCGCGCACACAAGCGGTCGCGCGCGGCACGTTTGTGCAAGTCATCTGGTTCTCCATCGCATATGGGATTGCCCCGCCGCGCAGGCGGGCCGTGTTCCAACATAGGGAAACAGCGGCAAACACTCCACGCACCGCGGTTGGCACCGGCGTTTGGCAAGCGGCCGTTCGCGGTTGGCGGTGCGCGGTTGGCGGTGCGCGGTTGGCGGTGCGCGGTTGGCGGTGCCGACGGGCAGCAGGGGAGGGCTGCCACCCCTCCCCCCTCACCCCTCACCGCCCCTCACCCCTCACCCGCGCCCCTCACCCATTGTTAGGTTTGCCCCATGACCTCCACTCCCCTGCCCATCCAGCGGTCATTCGGCGAGACGTTGCGCCGGGACCTCTGGTGGCTGGCGCCGCTCGGCACGCTCATTGCGTTCAGTTCGTTCCTCATCTACGGCACGTGGGCGGCGTTCCAGAACGCGCACTACACCTTCGGGCCGTATCTCTCGCCCTTCTACTCGCCCGAACTCTGGGGCAGCTCGCAGTGGGCCCTCTTCGGGCCCAAGCCCGGGTGGTGGCCGTCGTTCGTCCCGTTCTCGCCCGCGCTGCTGATCCTGCCCTTCCCCGGCCTGTTCCGGTTCAGCTGCTACTACTATCGCGGCGCGTACTACAAGGGATTCTGGGCCGATCCGCCGAACTGCGCCGTGGGCGAGCCACGCACGTCGTACCGCGGCGAGCGCCCGTTCCCGAACATGCTGCAGAACCTGCACCGCTACGCGATGTACATCGCGCTGCTGTTCATCCTGATCCTCACCTACGACGCCTGGGAAGCGCTGTGGTGGATCAACATCGACGGCACGATGCACTTCGGCGTGGGCCTGGGCACCGTGGTCATGTGGGCGAACGTCGCGCTGCTCACCGGCTACACGCTCGGCTGCCACTCGCTCCGCCACGTGGTAGGCGGCTTCCTCGACCGGCTCGCCGGCCGGCCCGTGAACAACGCCTGCTACACCTGCGTGTCGTACCTCAACGGCCGCCACGGCACGCTCGCCAAGTGGTCCATGTTCAGCGTCGGCTTCACCGACCTCTACATCCGCCTCTGCTCCATGGGCTATATCCACGACTGGAGGATCTTCTGATGCGCCGTTCGGCAGCGAGCGCTCCGCTCGCGGCGGGGCCGGCCCGATGAGCGGCGCGTACCAGACGGTCGAGCACGACGTCCTCGTTATCGGCGCGGGCGGCGCCGGGCTGCGCGCCGCCATCGAGGCGGCCGGCATGGGCGTGAAGGTGGGCCTCGTCACCAAGTCGCTGCTCGGCAAGGCGCACACGGTGATGGCCGAGGGCGGCATGGCCGCCGCCATGGCCAACGTGGACGACCGCGACAGCTGGAAGGTGCACTTCGCCGACACGATGCGCGGCGGCCAGTACGTGAACAACTGGCGCATGGCCGAGCTGCACGCGAAGGAGGCGCCCGAGCGCGTGAAGGAGCTCGAGGCGTGGGGCGCGCTGTTCGACCGCACCACCGACGGCCGCATCCTCCAGCGCAACTTCGGCGGGCACCGGTACCCCCGGCTCGCCCACGTGGGCGACCGCACGGGCCTGGAGATGATCCGTACCCTGCAGGACCACGGCATCCACCAGGGCATCGACGTCCACATGGAGGTCACCGTCCTCACGCTGCTCAAGGACGGCGACCGCGTGGCGGGCGCGTTCGCGTACGACCGCGACCACGGCCAGTTCCGGCTGTTCAAGGCGGCGGCGGTGGTGCTCGCCACCGGCGGCATCGGCCGCGCGTTCAAGATCACGTCGAACTCGTGGGAGTACACGGGCGACGGCCACGCCCTCGCCTACCATGCGGGCGCGGCGCTGCAGGACATGGAGTTCATCCAGTTCCACCCCACCGGGATGATCTGGCCGCCGTCGGTGCGGGGCGTGCTCGTCACCGAGGGCGTGCGCGGCGAGGGCGGCATCCTCAAGAACCGCGAGGGCCGGCGGTTCATGTTCGACAACATCCCCGAGAACTACAAGTCGTCCACGGCCGACAACCCCGAGGAAGGCTGGAAGTACGTCACGGGCGACAAGGACTCGCGCCGGCCGCCCGAACTGCTCACCCGCGACCACGTGGCCCGGATGATCATGCGCGAGGTGAAGGAAGGCCGCGGGTCGCCGCACGGCGGCGTGTTCCTCGACATCGCGTGGATCAAGGAGAAGATCCCGAACGCCGCCGAGCACATCAAGCGCAAGCTGCCGTCCATGTACCACCAGTTCATGCAGCTCGCGAACATCGACATCACGAAGGACCCGATGGAAATCGGCCCCACCACCCACTACGTGATGGGCGGCGTGCGCGTGGACGGCGACAGCCAGATGTCCACCGTGCCCGGTCTCTTCGCCTGCGGCGAGGTGGCCGCGGGCCTCCACGGGGCCAACCGGCTCGGCGGCAACTCGCTCTCCGACCTGCTCGTGTTCGGCAAGCGCGCCGGAGAGCACGCGGCGCACTTCGCGAAGCAGCACCCGAAGGTCGCCGTGAACCCGGCCGACGCCGACGCCGCTGCGAGGGCGGCCCTCGCGCCGTTCGACCGTGCGCAGGACGGGCCCGGCCCCTTCCAGATCCAGGAGCGGCTGCAGGACACGATGCAGTCGAACGTGGGCATCGTGCGGCGCCAGGAGGAGATGGAACAGCAGCTCACGATCATTGACGAGCTGCGGCAGCAGGCGGCGCAGGTGGCCGTGCGCGGGTCGCGCGACTACAACCCGGGCTGGAGCACCGCCCTCGACCTCGGCAACCTGCTCACCGTGGCGGAGGCGAGCACGCGCGCCGCGATGGAACGCAAGGAGAGCCGCGGCGGCCACTTCCGCGACGACTACCCCGACAAGGACCCCGCCGCGGCGTCGTACAACCTCGTCATCCGGCAGGGCGCGGGCGGCGCCATGGAGATTTCCCGGCAGCCGATTCCCGAGATGCGGGCCGACCTGAAGGAGATCATCGATGCAAACAAGTGAGGCCACCGCCGACGCCCGCGAACAGCAGTTCCGCGTGTGGCGCGGCGAGCGCGGCACCGGCGAGTTTCAGGACTACACGGCCAAGGTCACCGACGGCATGGTCGTGCTCGACGTCGTGCACCAGATCCAGGCCGAGCAGGCCAACGACCTCGCCTGTCGCTGGAACTGCAAGGCGGGCAAGTGCGGCTCGTGCTCGGCCGAGATCAACGGCAAGCCCAAGCTCATGTGCATGACACGCCTCGACCAGCTGCCGGCCGACCAGCCCGTGGCGGTGGAGCCGATGCGCGCGTTTCCGCACGTCAAGGACCTGGTCACCGACGTGTCGTGGAACTTCAAGGTCAAGGAACGCATCGCCCAGTTCGCCCCCCGCGCCCCCGATGCCCCCGACGGCACCTGGCGCATGCAGCAGCGCGACGCCGACCGCGTGCAGGAATTCCGCAAGTGCATCGAGTGCTTCCTGTGCCAGGACGTGTGCCACGTGCTGCGCGACCACCACAAGCACGATGAGTTCATCGGCCCGCGCTTCCTCACGTACGCAGCTGCCCTCGAAATGCACCCGCTCGACGAGGCGGATCGCGTACCCGAACTCCGGAAGGACTTCGGCATCGGCTACTGCAACATCACGAAGTGCTGCACCGAGGTGTGCCCGGAGCACATCCGCATCACCGACAACGCCATCATCCCGCTCAAGGAGCGCGTCGTGGATCAGTATTACGACCCGCTCGGGAAGCTGGTGCAGATATTCAGCCGGCGTTCGGTGAGGGGCGCGGGTGAGGGGTGAGGGGTGACGACGACTGAGCGAGGCCGCCGGGGCAGATGGCCCGCTGCGCGCGCGGCGGCTCCCCTCTTTCTCGCCGCCTGCACGGCGGCACCCGTGGTCCTCGCTGCCGCCTGCGGCGGCGAGCCAAAGGCGGCGCCACCGGCGGGCGCCGCGCCGGCCATCACTGGCGCGCCCGCGGCAGCGGTCCCGGTTCCCGCGGGCGACGTGCGGCCCGCCGGAACGGGCATGCTCGACTCCGGCGCCGTCATCCGTGGCATGCTCAGCAACCCGCTGTCCTCGCTCGCTGACCGCCGCGGCGCCATCGTCGACGGCGTCGTGACCGGCGACGTCACCGGCCCCGACGGCAGGGTCGCCATCCCGTCCGGATCGCGGCTCGACATCCGCATCGATCGCCTCGAGGCCGCGCGCAACGCGGCCGGCCCCACGGGCATCGTCGAACTGTCGCCGGTCGCGGTCTACGTGCAGGCCGACACCATCCGCCTCACGGGAACGATCGACGCGGTGCCGTTCCTGGCCCGCGGCACGAACGTCATCGTCGAGCGCGCCGCGCCCCTCGTCATCCGCCTGACGCGGCGGCTGCCGCGGCGCCCCTAGGCAGCCACGGGGTCAGCCCGGTGGCCAGCGCATCCCGCGGCCACCAAGCACGTGCAGGTGCAGGTGGAACACGGTCTGGCCGCCGTCGGCGTTGGTGTTGATCACCACGCGATACCCGCGCTCGGCGAGTCCGTCGGCGGCGGCCACGTCGCGCGCCATCGCGAGCAGCTCCGCCGCGAGTGCGGGGTCGTCGAACTGGTTGAGCGACTCCACGTGCGCCCGCGGGATCACGAGAACGTGCGTGGGTGCCTGCGGGCTGATGTCGCGAAAGGCGAGGCATCGGTCCGACTCAGCGACCTTCGTGGCCGGGATCTCGCCGGACGCGATCCGGCAGAAGAGGCAGGCGCTGGCCATCAATGACCTCCGGTGGCGAGCAGGTGGGACTGGACGACGCCGAGGGCCGCCACGGCGGCCGTCTCGAAACGGAGGATCGTGCGGCCGATCGCCGCGGGAACGAAGCCGGCCGCGGTGAACTCGGCCAGCTCGTCGGGCTCGATGCCCCCCTCAGGACCCACGACGAGCGTCACCGCGGCCGCGCGCGGCGCGTTGCCCGGCGACGAGTCGCCCGGCG
>JAYEKC010000069.1:0-5202 GCA_034716715.1 Gemmatimonadota bacterium
GGAATCCATTTTGAGGCCGCTCACATGACATGAGGCAACGCCGCGGCCTGGACGGGTCCGGCGTGCTGAGGCTGAGGCTGAGGTTGCTGTCGCTCAAGGGCTTTACGATCGGAACGCTGCGTCACCCCATTGAGCAGCAGGGATTCCGCGTGCGGATGACGTCTTCCGGCGACCTTCCGGCCGTGCGGATCGACGCCGACGCCATTGCCCGGGCCGTCCTCAACCTCATCGGCAACGCGATGAAGTATTCGGGCGAATCCCGTGAGATCGACGTGAGCGTAGGTTGTGACGGACGCGAGGCCACCGTGCGGGTGCGCGATCACGGCATCGGCGTTCCGGCCGCCGAGCGCGAGCGGATCTTTGACGAATACCATCGGTTGGCGGACACGCCTCCGGAGGTGGCGGGTGCGGGGCTCGGTCTCACCATCGTGCGCCACGCCGTGGCCGCGCACGGCGGTCGTGTGTCGGTCGAGGACGCGCCCGGTGGCGGGAGCGTGTTCGCGCTCCATCTGCCGGTGCTACCCGCGCCATGAGCCGCGTACTGGTCGCCGAGGACGATGTGGCGATCCTTCGCGGGATCGCCGACAACCTTGCCTTCGAACGTCATGAGGTGGTGACGGCGTCGGACGGCGCCACCGCGTACAGGCTTGCGCGCGAGGCGCGCCCCGACGTGATAGTCCTCGACCTGGTGCTTCCAGGCATCAGCGGGTACGACGTATGCCGCCGGCTGCGGGCTGAGGGCGTCACGACACCGATCATCATGGTCACCGCCCGCGGCGAGGAAGCCGACCGCATCCTCGGCCTGGACATCGGCGCCGACGACTACATGACGAAGCCGTTCGCCATCCGGGAACTGTTGGCGCGTGTGCGCGCCATGCTCCGCCGTGCACGGGCAAGTGCCGCGGCGCCCGACGTGCTCGCATTCGACGATGTCATGGTGGATTTTCGCGGTCACGAGGTGAGGCGCGCTGGACGGCCCGTGGATGTGACCCGCAAGGAAATGGCGCTCCTCCGCTACTTCGCCGCTCATCCAGGCGAGGCACTGCGCCGCGACCAGATGCTCGAGGAGGTTTGGGGCTACGCCGCCGACGTCACCACCCGCACGGTGGACAACCACGTTGCACTCCTCCGGGCCAAGCTCGAGCAGGATCCAAGGCATCCACGCCACATCGCCACCGTACACGGAATCGGCTACAAGTGGTTGCCATGAGCGACCGCCGGAGCGTCCCCGCACTCAGCGCGGCGCGCGGCTCCTCAGCTCGCGCAGCACCGCGCCGAGCTGGTCGAGGTGGCGCCCGTACTCGGCCCAATTCCCCGCGCGCTGCGCGGCGATGGCCGCGTCGTAGTACTGCTGCGCGCGCTGGAGCAGGTCCGCCATGGACGCCGAAGGCGTGGGGGACGGGCCGGCGTCGGCCGTCGCGCGCGGCGGTGCGGCCCCGCCGAACACCATCGCCAATCCCTGCTCGAGCGTCTCGCCCATCGCCACGCGCGACCCGGCCGCCACCACCACGCGCTTGAGCTCGGGAATCGAGCCGCCCGTCGCCTGGAGGTAGATGGGCTGCACGTAGATGAGCGACTCCTCGATGGGAATCACGAGCAGCTCTCCGCGGATTGCCCGCGACCCGCGCTGGTCCCAGAGCGAGAGCTGGCGCGAGATGTCGGTGTCCTGCTCGATGCGGTTGATGATCTGCCGCGGCCCGTACACGAGGCTCTGCTTCGGGAACCGGTACACGAGGAGCTTGCCGTACTCGGCGCCGTCCATGCGCGCCACGAGCCAGGCGGCGAGGTTGTCCTTCCCCCGCGGGGTGAACGGCGTCATGTAGATGAACTCGGCGTCCTTCTCGCCCGGCAGGCGCATGATCATGTGCCGCATGTACGGGCTCACCGCGGCGTTGCGCTGCTGCCCGCCGAGGATCTCCCATTGGTCCTCGCGGTGGTAGAACGCGTCGGGTTCCTTCATATGGTAGGTGCCCAGGAGCGCCGCCTGCACGCGGAAGATCCCGTTGGGGTAGCGCAGGTGGCGGCGCAGGTCCGCCGGCATCTGCTCCATCGGCGTGAACACGGCGGGAAAGATCCGCTGGTACGCCAGCGCGATGGGATCGTGCGGGTCGGCGAGGTACGCGGTGATCGTGCCGTCGTAGGCGTCGATCGCGACCTTGACGCTGTTCCGCATGTAGTTCACGCCGCCCTGGATGCGCGCCGCGTACGGGTAGTTCGTGCTGCTCGTGTACGCGTCGAGCATCCACACCAGCCGCCCGGCATCGGTGACCACGAGGTACGCCTCGGGGTCGAAGTCGAGGAAGGGCAGGGCGGCGCGGGCGCGTTCGTGCACGTTCCGCCGCATCAGCACGCGCGTGGTGTCGCCAATGTCGCTCGAGAGCATGATCTTGAGCGAGGCGAGCTGCCACGCGAACAGCGCGCGCCGCAGCGCGGACGACAGCACGATCCCGCCGCGGCCCTCGTACCGGCTGTACACGTTGGCGTCGCCGGCGGGATAGTCGAACTCGCGCTGCGCGCTCCGCACGAACACGTACGAGTTGGTGAGTTCGCCGAAGTAGATCTCCGGCCGCGTCAGCGTCAGCGACGTGGTCGAGACGGGCGGCAAATCCTTCACGAACAGCACCGGCAGCCCTTCGGGCGTCACCTCGTTCACCGGCGCCATCGCCAGCCCCATGCCGTGCGTGAACGTGAGCCGCTCGTTGATGAACGTCAGCGTGGGCAGCGACGCGCTGTTCAGCTCGCGCGCCGAGAGGTGCACCTGGCGGTACTTGCCGTCGATCACGTACCGGTCGTCGTTCACCGACACGAAGTCGTAGTACGTCCGGATCTCCTGCAGTTGCCCCAGCGTCTGGCCGAGGAGGTCGCGCTCCCAGAGCCGGATGTTCGTGATGGTCGGCGCGTTGGCCCGGATGTCGGCCATGGTGAGCTGCGCCTCGCCCGAGAGGTCGCGCACGTCCACGCTGTCGAGGCGCCAGGCGCGCCGGGTGGCGTCGATGTGGCGCTCCAGGTACGGCAACTCGCGGGCCAGCTCGTTCGGCGTCACGACGAGTCTCTGCATCGCCGCCGGTGCGATTGCGCGGCTGGTGAGGGCGATGGCAACGTACCCCACGCACGCGAACGCGATGCCGCGCGGCAGCCGGTCGCGCGCCGCGCAGGCGAGCACCGTGCCCGCGGCCCCGAGCGCCGCGAACGCCGAGAGCACGATCGCCGGCAGCGCGGCGTGCACGTCGGTGTAGCTCGCGCCGACGAGCGGGCCGGTGGTGGAGTACGCCAGGTTGGCGCGCGACACGACCCACAGCCGAACGGCCAGCAGAACGAACGCCAGCGCCACGAGCCCGGCGACGTGCCACGTGGCCCGCGGCGACGACGCGCCGCGCCGGCCAAGGCGCACCTCGCCCTTGAGCACGTAGAGCGCCGCGCAGCCGAGCGCCGTGAGGATGGTCACGAGCATCGCCGTCGAGAGCGCCGCCGACAGCGCCGGGAGGCGGAACAGGTAGAACCCCACGTCGCGGCCGAACAGGGGCTCGGTGATGCCGGTGTCGCCGCCGCGCCACGCCAGCAGGTAGTCGAGCCAGCTGGCCGAAGCCGCGGCCCCGACCATCCAGGCGAAGAGTCCCGCGCCGAACAGCAGCACCATCGGGATGGTCCGTCCCACCGTCGCCGCCTCGGCGCCAAGCCCCGCCGAGACGAGCGTCAACTCGCTCGTCGAGCGCGGCGCCGCGCGCGCGAGGTTGGCGTACAGGAACGCGAAGGTCGTGCCGCCCACGAGCACGAGCAGCCCGGCACGCCAGCCGTACGACGCGAGGAACACCTGCTCGAAGCGTACTTCCCGCGCCCACAGCCAGTCCACGCCGAACCGGCCAAGCCACGGGATCACGAGCAGCAGGACGACGGCGACGATCACGACGTTGCGCACGAGGCGCAGGGCCCGGCGCACCGCCACCGGATCCACCCGGATCCCGATGCCGCGAAGGGGGTCAGTCATCCATTGCAACTTGGCCCAATGCGCGCGCCCGCGCGACCACCTCCGCCGCAAGCATTCCCGCCGCGCGGAGCTCGCGCACGCCCGAGTCGCCGTCCGACTTGCTCAGCTTCGCGCCGCCGGGCTTGCGGATGAGCGCGTGGTGGAGGAACACGGGAGGAGATTGGCGGCCGATCATCCGCGCGAGACGGATCTGCCGCCCGGTGGAGCCGAGCAGGTCCTCGCCGCGCACCACGAGCGTCACGCCCTGGTCGCAATCATCCACCGCCACGCAGAACTGGTACGTCCAGTTCCCGTTGCGGTCGCGAATGAGGAAATCCCCGCACTGGTCCGCCGGCGACTGCGACTGGGGGCCCAGCCGGAGGTCGGTGAACGTCTCCGCGCCCGGTTCCATCCGCACGCGACGGGCCGACGTCGACGCCGGGTCCACGTGGCGGTCCCGGCACGTGCCCGGATACCGGGCTTCTTCATTGAACTCGTCACCCGCCACCGCCGCGATGTCCCTTCGCGAGCACGAGCAGGGGTACGCGAGCCCCCGCGCTTCCAGGCCGGCGAGTACTTCGGCGTAGCGGTCGCCGCGCGCGCTCTGCCGCGGCACCTCGGCGTCGGGCGCGAAGCCGATCCACGCCAGGTCCTCGCGGATCGCCGCCTCGTACTCCGGGCGGCAGCGCGAGCGGTCGTGGTCCTCGATCCGGAGCAGCACGCGGCCGCCGCGCTCGCGCGCGGCGCGCCACACCTCGATGGCGTTCACCACGTGGCCGAGGTGCAGGTAGCCCGTGGGCGCCGGCGCGAACCGGGAGACGACCAATCGTCAACTGCCCTTCTGCAGCTCCTTCGCCACCTGCTCCGCCCGCTCCATCACGCGCAGCAGGTTGCCGCTCCAGAGCTTGGCGATCTGTTCCTCGGTGTAGCCGCGGCGGACCAGCTCGATCGTGACGTTGATGGACTCCGGCGCGCAGTTGAAGCCGTCGATACCGCCGCCGCCATCGAAGTCGGAGCTGATGCCCACGTGGTCGATCCCGATGAGCTTCACCGCGTAGTCGATGTGGTTCACGAAGTCCTTCACGCTCGCGCGCCGGGCCGGCGCGGGCGCGGGATACTTCGCGTTCACCTCGTCGAGCTTCGCCTGGAATCGCGTGCGCGTGGCGTCGTCCATCGCGTCGAGCGGATTGCCGCGGCCGCCCCGGCCCCGGCCCGCGCCCGCCGCTGCGCCAGCCGCG
>JAYEKC010000070.1:0-5198 GCA_034716715.1 Gemmatimonadota bacterium
CAGCTCGGCGGCGAGGCGGCGCAGCGCGACGCGCAGCACCTCGGCGCGCGGCAGCGACGTGCGTTCCGCGGCATCGTCCAGCAGCGCCCGGTCGCGCTCGTCGAGGTACACCTGGACGGGTTCACGGACTCGTCGGGGCTTTGGCATCACGCTCTCCAGTTGCATTGGCGCGATGAATGTAAGGCCTTCATGTACGCCTTGCCAGCGGTTGCGCGTCGCCGGTCACGGCGCCGTGCGCGCCGTGGGCACCGCGCGCGCCCGCGCCTCCTGGGGCGCCAGGGCCGCGTAGAGGAAGTCGTGCGTCGGCGTGGGAACGCCCGACTCCCGGCCCATCCGCGACACCGCACCCGACAGCGCGTCGATCTCCGTGCGGCGCCCCGCCTCGAAGTCGCGGTGCGTGGACGTCGTGCCGTCGGGCGGCGAGCGGTCGATGAACGCGAGGGCGTCGTCCACCGCCGTGTCGGCGAACGGGATGCCGCGCGCGCGGCCCAGCGCGAACACCTCGGCGATGGCGGCGCGGAGCATCGCACGGCTCGCCGGATGGGCGCGGTAGGCGCCGATCGTGGAGCGCGTCACCGAGCCCACCCCGCTCACCGGGGCGAAGAAGAGGAACTTGCGCCACACGTCGAGCAGGATGTTGGGCGACGCCTCGATCTTCACGGCGGGCTCGAGGGTGAACGTGTCGTGGAGACGCTGCACGCGGGGCGACACGCCGCCGTCCAGCTCGCCCACCACGATGGTGGGGTCGACCCCCACGTGGCGGATGACGCCCGGCGATTCCACGTAGCTGATGATGCGGAGCGCGCCGCCGAGCGTGCGGCCGCGGCCGAAGGTGGCGGCGAGCTGGTTGGCGCAGTCCACGCCGTTGAGCACGCCGAACACCATCGCGTCCCTGCCCAGATGCGGCACGATGGGCGCCACGGCGTCGGCGAGCTGCCACGTCTTGACGGCGAAGAGGACGGCATCCGCCTTCGCGGCGGCGGCCGGGCTGTCGGTGACGTCCACCTTCGCGGTGGCGGTGCCTGCGGGCGCGTGGATGGTGACGCCGTTGGCGCGAATGGCGGCCAGCTGGCTGCCGCGCGCGAGGAGGGTGACGTTGCGGCCCGCGGCGGCCCAGCGGGCGGCGAAGTAGGCCCCGGCGCCGCCGGCGCCGACGATGAGCATGCGCATGGACGAACGATAGCGACACGCCGCGGCCCGCGGTCAGGCGCGCTGCGGCGGGCGTGCTCAGGGGCCGCCGAGCAGCCGGACGAGGTCGATCTCGAGCGCGGGGACGTCCGCGCGCGGCGTCCAGGGCAGGGCGCCGGTCACAACCATTGGCGCGGCGGCGCCTGGCATATGCACGGTGACGGAACGCGCGTCGATGTCCACGATCCAGTACTCCGGAATCCCGAGCATGAGGTAGGCCGCTCGCTTCTTCCCGCGGTCGTGGCGCTCGGAGCCCTGCGAGAGCACCTCGATGACCAACAGCGGTGGCGGTACCGTCTCCCACTCCTCGTGCATCACGCGAGCGGCAGGCAGCGGAATGACCTGGACGTCGGGCTGGAGTTCGTTGTCGCTCCACACCACGGCCCCCGGGCCAACGGCAACGCCAAGCTCATGCGTTCGGCAGTATGGCCGGAGCACCTCGATCAACCGCGCCACCACCTCCTGATGCGCCAGGCGCGCCTGCGGCGTCACGAGCAGCGCCCCGTCGAGCACTTCGTAGCGATGGCCATCGTTCGGCAGTCGCGCGAGGTGGGCGCGCGTCCAGCGCCAGGGGCGTGGCGCGCGCGTGCGAGATGGGCGCTTGGTGGCCATGGACATACCCTACACTCGCTCGGCCGAGGGAAGCAATGGGTGCACACGTCCCATGATGCGCGACGCGGGCGCCCGGACCATCACCGTTCTTTTGCGCTTGGCATCACGATTCAGGCAAACCCCTGGGGTCCGGTGGCGGGCGCCACGACGTCGCGGATGATCGTGTCGAACGACCTGTACGGGTTCCTCTCGCTTTCGAAGGAGGCGATCGACGGCGCGTGGGCGAGGGCGCGGGGCGCGTTCGTGTTGCCAAGGCCGTGACCTGGCCGGCCACGCCGGCGTCGCGGCGCGGCAGGACAGAGAACCGCCCCGGCCCTCGTTCGAGGACCGGGGCGATTCGTTGTGACCTGAAGCGGGTCAGCTCAGCGAATCACCCGCACTCGCTGAACCCGCACACGTGGCACTTCACGCACCCCTCGGCGAACTCGAGCTGCGACCCGCAATCCGGGCAGGTGCCGATGAACGCCTCGCCACCTGAACCGGCGGCAGCTTCGTAGAGCGCTGCGGCGCCGTCGTCGGACGACTGGGCCACCTTCACCGGCTGCGCAACAGCCTCCGGCGCCGACGGCGCCGCCGCTATGGCCGGCGCGCTCAGCAGGTCCTGCTGGATCCCCTGCTTCATCCGCATCCACTCCTCGAGCGCGAGGCCCACGGCGTCGGGCAGCGACATCACCTTGCTCGGCCCGAGCCCCACGGCGCGGTCCGACGAAATGCCGCGCAACTGCCGGTGCACTTCCTTGAGCGGGATGCCGGAGCGGAGCGCGAGCGAGATGAGGCGGCCGATCGCTTCCGCGTCGGCCATCGCCGGCCCGCCAGCCTTCCCGAGGTTGATGAACACCTCGAACGGCTGCCCCTTGTCGTCCTCCGTGAGGTGGACGAACATCACGCCGAGCGGCGTCTCCTTCCTAATTGAAGTAGAACGGAGCACCTCGGGACGCGCGCGCTTCTGCCGCCGCTGCAGGTTCTCGGCTTCGGCGTCGAACAGCAGCTTCTTCAGCCGCTCGTTCTCGGCGCCGAGGTTGGTGACGGCCTCGTGCAGGTCGGCGGTCTCCACGCGGAACTCCCCGGTCTTGCGCGCCTCCGACGCCTTCTCGGTGGCGCCGGTGGAGAGCACCTGGTTGTCGCGCGAGCCGTCGCGGTACACGGTGACGCCCTTGCAGTGCGTCTTGTACGCCAATTCATAGATGCGGCGCACGTCGTCCTGGTTCGCCGTGTGCGCGAAGTTCGTGGTCTTGCTGATGGCCGAGTCGCAGTTCTCCTGGAACGCGGCCTGCATCCAGATGTGCCACTCGGGCGCGATGTGGTTGGCCGTGACGAACACCTTCTGCCACTTGGCCGGCACCTCGGGCTGCTTCACGTCGCCGGTCTTCGCGATCTTCTCCATCAGCGCGTCGGAGTACCAGCCCTCCTTCTTGGCGATGGC
This sequence comes from Gemmatimonadota bacterium, assembly GCA_034716715.1. Lineage (GTDB taxonomy): Bacteria > Gemmatimonadota > Gemmatimonadetes > Gemmatimonadales > Gemmatimonadaceae > Fen-1231. The sequence continues at coordinate 3,224 of JAYEKC010000070.1, forward strand.
CACGAAGTCCTCATTCACGTCGGGCATCATCACGCCGGCCTGGTTGCGCATGAACGCCACGGCGAACAGCGGCTCAAGGCCGCTGGAGCAGCCGGCGATGATGGAGATGGTGCCGGTGGGCGCGACGGTCGTCACGTTGCAGTTGCGGAGCTTCTGCATCTGCCGGGTGCGCTTGCCGGACGCGTCGCGCGCGGCCGAGTCGTCGGGGCCCCAGATGCTCGACGCCCATTCCGGGAAGGCGCCGCGCTCGAAGGCCAGCCGCTCGCTCTCCTTCTTGGCCTCGACGTCCACGAACTCCATCACCTTGCGGCCGAACTCCACGCCCTCGGGCGGGTCGTACGCGATGCCGAGGCGGATGAGCGCGTCGGCGAAGCCCATCACGCCAAGGCCGATGCGCCGGATGCGCTTGGACAGCGCGTCGATCTCGGGCAGCGGGTACTTGTTGGCGTCGATGACGTTGTCGAGGAAGCGCGTCGAGAGGTGGATGTCCTTCGCAAAGGCATCCCAGTCGAGCCGTGGAGAGCCAGCGGCCCCTGGGCCGCTTCCGCCGCCCTTCACGTAATAGCCGACGTTGATCGAACCCAGGTTGCAGACATCGTAGGGCAGCAGCGGCTGCTCGCCGCACGGATTCGTGGCCTCGTAGCTGCCGAGGTGCGGGACGGGGTTGTAGCGGTTGGCCTCGTCGATGAAGAACACGCCGGGCTCGCCGGTGCGCCACGCGCCCTCGATCATCTTGTCCCACACGTCGCGCGCCTTCAGCTGCCCGGTGACCTTCTTCGTGACCGGGTCCACCAGGTCGTACTCGTTGTCGCCCTCCACGGCGCGCATGAACGCGTCGGTGACGGCCACCGAGATGTTGAAGTTCACCACCTGCGTGAGGTCTTCCTTGCAGGAGATGAACTCCATGATGTCGGGATGGTCCACGCGCAGGATGCCCATGTTGGCGCCGCGGCGCGTGCCGCCCTGCTTCACCGCGTCGGTGGACGCGTCGTAGAGCTTCATGAAGCTCACGGGGCCGGAGGCGACGCCCGTGGTGGAACGCACCATCGAGCCGCGCGGCCGGAGCCGCGAGAAGGAGAAGCCCGTGCCGCCGCCGCTCTGGTGGATGAGCGCCATCGAGCGGAGCGTGTCGTAGATGCCGTTGCTTCCGTTGGAGAGCGCGTCCTCGACGGGGAGCACGAAGCACGCCGAGAGCTGGCCCAGCGGGCGGCCGGCGTTCATCAGGGTCGGCGAGTTGGGCTCGAACCGACGCTGGGTCATCAATTCATAGAAAGCGACGGCGGTCTCGTGGACCTCGGAATCCGTCTTGCCGTACCGCCGCTCCGGCTCGGCGATGGTACTCGCCACACGCCAGAACATCTCCTCGACGGTTTCCGTCGGCTTGCCGCCCTTGTCGCGGACGAGGTAGCGCTTCTCCAGGACGATGCGCGCGTTCTGGGAGAGGGAGACTGGCGTGCCCGGGGGGGCGGACTTGGTCTGCGGCATTTCTCAACCGTGGCGTGATGCGTGAAAAACTGTGCTTCGCGAACGTCGTTTGCTGCTATTCGATGGATCCGCGTCTGGCGCGTGCCGCAGAGCACGCGGAACTCGCAGATCGTGATGTCGTCGCCCCGTTTCCCTTGCTTCTACCGTTTCAGGTAAGGCAGTTGCAAGGGCGGACAAGCTAGGCCCCTTCGTGAATCCGCGCCACAGCTTCGCAACTCGTTGTACCGCAACAGCTTTCTGCGATAAAGTCACAGATACGAAACAGTGACGTTGTTTGCACACATTCCGACTGAAGAAATCCGCTGTCGTGAGCAGCGCCAGACTGCCGACACTACAAGCCCAGAAGTGTCTCACTGGCAAGTCGTTCCCCAGCAACAGGTTACTCGGTGGCGGAGACGACGACCCGCCCGACGGTTCCCGGAGTGCCTTCCGGTCCGCGGGCGGGTTCGTCAAGTCTAACCATTCTCCGCTCCGCTTCGCTAGTTGCTTC
>JAYEKC010000071.1:0-5195 GCA_034716715.1 Gemmatimonadota bacterium
GCCGATCTGCGCGATACCGAACGGCACCTTCTGCCGCGTGGCCTGCTGCACGTTGAGGAAGTTCACGAAGATGCCCTGCGCCGTCTCGGGCCGCAGGTACACCACGCTCGCCGAGTCCTCGACGGGGCCCATGAACGTCTTGAACATCAGGTTGAACTGGCGCGGCTCGGTCAGCTGGCAGTCGCCATGCTCGCCGGGGTGCTTCGACGGCTTCCGCGGGCACTGCGCATCCTGGAGCTTGTCGGCACGAAATCGCGCCTTGCACGCCTTGCAGTCCATCAGCGGGTCGGTGAACCCGGCCACGTGGCCGCTGGCCTCCCACACCTTCGGGTGCATGAGGATCGCGGCGTCGAGACCCTCCACGTCGTCGCGCTGGCGCACCATCGCGTTCCACCAGCGCGCCTTGATGTTGTTCTTCAGCTCCACGCCCAGCGGTCCGTAGTCCCACACGGAGCCGGTGCCCCCGTAGATCTCGGAGGACTGGAAGACGTACCCGCGCCGCTTGGCGAGGGAGACGAGTTTCTCGAGGACGTCAGGGTGAGGCATCCGGGGCAATTTCGCCGCTGGGAAGCCGCCTTGTCCACATGGCCCACAAGGCGCGGTGGATCGTTACTCCGGAATTGGCTTGTCAGACTCTCCAAGCCGGGTCCAGGCCGCCACTCGAACGCAAGCGTCACCGGCGAAAGCGTTACAAGGCCATGGCCAGGAATCTGTTACGTTGCCTCGTACCAATCGGTAACTTTGTCCTTCATCCCACAGCGACTCCCTTCGGATCGCTGGCCTGATCCCGACCACAAGCGTTACGTGCCTGCTATCCCACCTGAGGAAGGCGCCGCCGGCAGGCTCGTCACCCTGGGCCGCGTTGGCTACGACGGCCCGCACGCCGAGGGCGCGGCCCGCCTGCTGGGGCAGCCGAAGCGACTCGCCGTCCTCGCGTACATTCTCGTCGCCCAGCGCGAGGGCATCGTGTCGCGCGACCGCGTGGTGGGGATGTTCTGGCCCGAGTCGGATGAAGTGCGCGCGCGAAACGCGCTTCGGCAGACGGTGTCGTTCATCCGCGCGGCCCTCGGACGCGACGTCGTCGAGAGCGTCGGCCTGCACGCGCTGCGCATCAGCAGCGCCCTGGCGTGCGATGCCGTGCACTTCGAATGGCTCCTCGACGAGGGGCGGCGCGAGGAAGCCCTGGGCGCGTACGGCGGCGAGTTCCTCCCGGGGCTGCATGTCCCGGGATCGGTCGGGTTCACCAGCTGGGTCGAGGCCCGGCGGGCCCAGTTCGGCCATCGTGCCGCAAAGGCTGCGTGGGACCTGTCCGCCGCACGCGAGGCCGCCGGCGACGCGGGCGGTGCGGCATTCTGGGGCAAGCGCGCGCTGGCCCTGTCGCCGTTCAGCGAGTCCGAGGTGCAACGGCTGCTTCGGCTCCTCACGCGCCTCGGCGACTTCGGCGGTGCGCTGCGTGCGTACCGGGGCCTCAAGGATGCGCTCGAGGAGGAGCTGGGGGTCGTGCCGTCGCCGGAGACGCTCCAGCTCGTGTCCGACGCGATGACGCGGGCGGCCGCCCGGGGCGAACGGCTCACCGCCCTCGACGCGCCGCGACGATTCAACGTGGACCGGCGCGTCGCCGAGCGCCGCCAGTCGCAGCGCGAGTGGCGCGGCGCCGAACGCCGCCGCGGCGACCGTCGCGTGGGCGAACGGCGGTCGGGAACGGACCGGCGCGCCAGGTGACCCGCGACGCCCGGTGGCGCGAACGCCGCCGGCGCGTCAGGCAAGCCGCCAGCGCACCTCGTCGCGCACCTGGCGCATCAGCCGCTCCGGCGACGACCGGTCCGGGAACAGCAGGGAGTCGCTGACCCGGTTCAGTGCCGTGCGCATGACGCCGAAGCGGTCCGCCACGCGCGCGTACAGCGGCGCAAGGCCGTGCTCGGCCGCCAACCGGTGGTCGGCCGCGAGCCGGAAGCCGCGCCGGCCCATCTCGTCGTAGTAGTCGAGGGCCGGTGCGCCACGGTGCCACCGCCGGTGCTCGATGTGGTCCGGGAACACGCCAGCCAGCCACAACGCGTAGTTGCCGAGGTGCGCCCGCACGAGCAGCGTGCGGCGTGCGTCCGGGCCGTTCACGTCGTTCAGCAACGCAACGAGCGTGTCGTACATCACGTCGTCGGCCTCGCGCACGCGGTGCGCCCGGTCGCACGAGCCGAAGTGGAGCAGGACCGCGGCCGCGTAGTCCGCGAGCGGGCGGTCGTCGAGGCCCGACTGGAGCAGGGCGTGCCGCACGACGACGTACAGGAACAGGCGCAGCGACGCCGCGCGACCAAGCCCGGACTTGACCAGCGCCGCGAGCAGCCGCGGGTCGTCCAGGAGGGCGTCGATCCCGCCTTCCCGCATCCGGTCCTCGGACGCGTCGGCGTCGCCACCGGCCTGGCCGAGCAGCGCGAGGGCGAGGCGCGCGTCGTCGCGCGTGAGGCCGGCCCGGGTGTTCGCAACGATCACAGCGTCTCCGCGTGCGATGGTTGCCTTAACTCCTAATCAGGGTGCCGCTGCTTTGGGAATGGCCGCAGCGATCAGCGCCCCGTGGCCGCGGCCGTTCTCGATGAACACGCCGTTGGCCTTCTTGCCCGCCGTCAGCACGCCGGCCACGTACACGCCGGGCACCGTCGTCTCCATCGTTGCCGGATCGTGCGCCGGCACGCCGGTGCCGGGATCGAAGGGCACGCCGAGGTCGCCGAGCAGGCCGGGCCGCGGCGTGTAGCCGGTCATGACGTACACCAGGTCCGCCGGCACCGCTTCAGCGCCGCTGGCGTCCAACGCGGCAGGATCGGCCGACGCGGGGGCCGCGCCGGGCGCGGCGGGCGCGACGGGCGCGACGGGCATCAGCATCGCCCGCCCCGGCTCGATGGCCCGCACGCGCGTGCTCCACCGGAGCCGGATGGCCCCGTCCGCGACGAACCGTTCGAAGTCCGGCAGCACCCACGGCTTGATCACGTGCGACACGAACCCTGGCTCGTAGTGCACCACCGTGACGCGTGCGCCGCACCGGGCCAGTTCGATGGCGCACTCCACGGCGGAATTCCCGCCCCCGACCACGAGCACGTCCCGGCCGAACCCCGTGTGCCCTTCCGCGAAGCGGTGCGAGACATGCGGAAGGTCCTCCCCCGGGACGCCGAGCATGTTCGGGTAGTCGAAATACCCCGTGGCGATGACCACCGCACGCGCCTCGCTCTGCGCACGCTGCCTCCGCTCCTCTGCGGGACCCCGCAAACCGGCGCCGCCGGCCGGGCCGGCGGAGACGCGCTCGGTGGTCACGACGAACGCGCCATTCCGCCGCTCGACGGACACGACCCGTTCGTACTGGCGCACGTGGAGGGCATGCCGGCGCGCCACCTCGCGGTAGTAGGCGAGCGTTTCCGCGCGCGTGGGCCGGAACCCGGCCGGCGTGAATGGCACGCCGCCGATGACCAGCTTCTCGGGCGTCGAGAACATCGTAAGGTTGACGGGATAGTTCGCCAGGGACTGCACGATGCATCCCTTGTCGAACAGGACCGCGGGGATGCCCGCGTCCTGCAGCGCCACCCCCGCCGCGAGGCCACACGGCCCTGCCCCGACGATGACGACCGGGAGGTGGGCCGCCGCCTCAGCCGTCACCCGCGCCCCTCGCCCGTGTCGAGTATCTGGTCGCGCCGCGTGCCCACGGATACGTACCGGATGGGGCACTCCACCAGCGCCTCGATGCGGTCCAGGTACTTGCGCGCGCCCGGCGGCAGGTCCGCCAGTTTCCGCGCCCCCGCCGTGGACGTCTTCCAGCCATCGAACCACTCGTAGCGTGGCGCAATGCCGTCCAGTTCGGCAATGTCGCCCGGGAATTCCTCGACGTACTCGCCCCCCACTTCGTAGCCCGTGCAGAGGGCAATCCGGTCGAGGGTGTCGAGCACGTCGAGTTTCGTCACGGCGAGCGCGGACAGCCCGTTCACGCGGACGGCGTACCGCACGACCACCGCGTCGAACCAGCCGCACCGCCGCGGGCGCCCGGTGGTGGCGCCGAACTCGTTGCCGAGCTTCCGGACAAGCTCGCCCATCTGCTCGTCGAACTCGGTCGGCAGCGGGCCCGAGCCCACCCGCGTGGTGTACGCCTTGACGACGCCCAGGGCGGCGTCGAGCGAGCGCGGCCCGAGGCCCACGCCGATCGCGGCGCCACCCGCCGTCGTGCTGCTCGACGTCACGTACGGATACGTGCCGTGGTCGATGTCGAGCAGCGAACCCTGCGCGCCCTCGAGCAGGACGGTCGCCCCGCCCTTCAGCGCCCGGTGGATCGCGAGGCCGACGTCGTCGGCGATCGCGAGGAGTCGCGGTGCGAGGCGGCGCAGCACCCACAGCGTGAACTCGGCGTCCGCCCGCTTCGACGAGCCGAAGCTCCCGAGCAACTGGTTCGCGTGGGCGACGCCGCGCTCCACCAGCCCGGCCAACCGCTCCTCGTGCCGCAGGTCCAGCACGCGCACACCGCGCCGCGCCACCTTGTCCTCGTAGCACGGCCCGATGCCCCGCCCCGTCGTGCCGATCGCCTTCGACGCCTGGCTCTCCTTGTCCACGAGCTTGTGGTACGGCATCACCAGGTGCGCGCGGTCGCTCACGTAGAGGCGCCCGTTGACGTCGACGCCATCCTTGACCAGCTCGTCCACCTCGTCGAACAGCGTCTCGGGGTCGAGCACCACGCCGTTGCCGATGGCGCAGCGGACGCCCGGGTGGAGGATGCCGCTCGGGATCTGGTGCAGCACCGTCTGCTGGTCGCCGATATGCACCGTGTGGCCGGCGTTGGCACCGCCCTGGTAGCGCACCACCCAGCCGGCGCGCTCGGCGAGGACGTCCACGAGCTTCCCCTTGCCCTCGTCGCCCCACTGGGCGCCGACGACCACGAGGGTGCGGATTTTCGAGTCGAACATGGCGGGCCCGGGCTCGGGGGGCACAAAAAAACGCCCCGGACGATCCTGCTCCGTGGGGCGTTGTATGAATTTACGCCGGAATCACGCCGGCGCAACGCACGTCGGTCGCACGACACCCCAAACGGCGCGCCGCGCGACCGAACGTGGGCCGCGCGGCGCGTTGGCGTCGGAGGGGGTGCGGGCCCGGCGGTCAGGCCGCGACGACGACGCCCGCCAGCACCTCGCGCACGCGCTGCTCGCCCGCCTCGTCGAGCTCCACCAGCGGCC
>JAYEKC010000072.1:0-5144 GCA_034716715.1 Gemmatimonadota bacterium
CCATATCCTCCTCAACCCCCCCCCCCCCCCCCCGCGCCCCCCCGCCGCGGGGTTGGGGGGGGGGCCTGGCGGCCCCGCCGCCTCACTCAGGTGCGCGCCTTCGGCGGGCGGATAAGGAAACGGAATGCGGCCCAGATGCCCAGGCCGGCGCCGACGCTCGACGCCACGTGCACATCCCGCAGCCCGCCCTCGAAGAAGTGCTGGCCGAGCAGCATCAGCACGGTCGCCCAGAGGCCCATTTCCCGGGCCATCCCCACTGACACCCGTTCCTTCATCCAGACTTGCACGTTTCCTCCCGCCGAAGTGGGGTTATTTGAACGCGCACGCGACGTACTGCCCAAGCTGATAGACCGACGCACCGCCGGACCCGGCGGCGGCGCCGGCGATCAGCCCGACAATCGCGCCCTGCACGGTCCGCGTCATCATGCCAATGGACAGGCCGACGGCGGCGCCGTACTTGTCGCCCGCCCAGATGAAGCCCGTATCGATGCTGCACGCTTTCTGACGTGCGACGCTCGCGGCCAGCTGAAACACCGTCGCAGGATGGACCTCCGACGCACGCAGGGACATGGCGTAATAGCATGCGTCGCCGCGTCCACTGGCGATGCACGTACCGTACGCGTCGTCGATCTCCTGCGCCATCGCGGGGCCGTTTGCGCTCCAGTACTCGAATGACGACAGCGAAACCGAGGCGAGCGCGCCGAGCACCGCCTGATCGTCCGCACTGAGCCCCTGTGCGGCGGCGAGTGCTGCGTCGAGATCCCCCGCGAGCTGATCGGCTGATGTGGCGCCGCCGCCCGCTGCCTGAATTTGGTCGGCAACCGCCCATGCCTCCGCTGACATGGAGTAGCCGCCGGACGATTGCGCCGCCGGACGGGCCGGCGGCATCTGCGCCCTGGCGGCACTGGCCGCGTTGCGGTGCCCGTTTCCGCCGCCCCGGCAGCCGAGCCGCTCGATGGCCGCGCGACTTGCGGCGTGACGGTCTGCCGGGGAGACGCTGCCCAGTGCCGGCACGGCCGCCGCGTCGTCGCTGACGCGTTCGATTACGCGGCACAGGTCCTTCGGCTTCGATCGACGGATTTCGGACCGGAGTTGGTCCATCGCCGAGTTGTGGGCGACACCCACCCAGTCCATGCGATTCCGCGCATGGAATTCCGCAGGTTTCACCGCCCGGCGGGTCTGGGCAGCCCGGGCGGCCTCGGCGCCCGCTGGCGTCGCGGTTGCGGCCACGGGGGGCGACGCGTCCCGGCACGCCGACAGGATCACGACGATCGTTCCAGCCAGCATCAGTCGGTTGTTCATGATGACAAGTCTCCAGAGTGAGGGGTTGTGATCGGCAAGAGAGGTCCGTTCGCATCCCACACCCCGGCGGCTCCGCGTCCACTCCGAGGCGCGCCAACGATGCCACCGCGGCGCGCCCGGGCCATCACCGTTTCATTGCGCCGACAATCTTTCTGTTGCCGTCACCGGGGTGTCACCCGGGGCCCGGGCACGGGCGCCGGTCAAACCTTCCGGGTGGCGCTTGACACCATCCGTTCATCCGGATACACTGATGAACGACAACTGAAGGCGTGGCGATTTCCGAGGCAACTTGCGGCCACGTAAAACATCCTGCTAAAGCGCCGGCCCGGTGCGCCTCGACGCCCGGGTCTTTTTTGTTCCTCCCCCACCCCGCCGTCGCTGCTCCCGCCGTGCCCGTCGTTCCTCTCTCCCTTCCCGATCGCCCGCTTCCCCAAACCCCGTTGTTCTCCGTCTCCTTCGAGTTCTTCCCACCCCGAACTCCCGAGTCCGAGGAGCAGCTCTGGCGCGCCATCACGCGCCTGGCACCCCTCGCGCCGCAGTTCGTTTCGGTGACCTACGGGGCCGGCGGGAGCACGCGCGAGCGCACGCACCGGACGGTGAAGCGGCTTCTCGCGGAGACGACCCTCGTCCCGGCCGCGCACCTCACGTGCGTGGGCGCGACCCGCGAGGAGCTCAACGAGGTTGCCGACGCGTACTGGGCGAGCGGCGTGCGGAGCCTGGTGGCGCTGCGCGGCGACCCCCCCGCCGGCGCGACGCGGTACGAACCCACTCCCGGCGGATACGCCTGGGCGTCGGAGCTGGTGGCGGGACTCCGGGCGCGGCACGACTTCGACGTCGCCGTCGCCACGTTCCCCGAGGGGCATCCCGACTCGATGTCGCTCGACGCCGAGCTCGACAACCTCAAGCGCAAGGTCGACGCGGGGGCGTCGAAGGCCATCACCCAGTTCTTCTTCGACAACTGGACGTACCTGAAGTTCGTCGACCGCGCCCGCAAGGCCGGCATCACCGTCCCCATCATCCCGGGCATCATGCCGGTCACGAACTTCCAGCAGATGACGAAGTTCGCGGCGATGGCCGGCGCGAGCATTCCCCGGACGATGGCGCCGCTCTTCGAGGGCCTCGACCACGACGTCGAGACGCGCAAGCTCGTCGCCGCGACGGTGGCCGCCGACCAGTGCCAGAAGCTCGCCGAGGCGGGCGTGACGGAGTTCCACTTCTACACGCTCAACCGCGCAGACCTGACGTACGCGCTCTGCCACATCCTCGGCCTCCGGCCAGCGACAACCACGACAACGAGGGTACGGGCCACGGATGACGGATGACGGGTGTGGACACCGCTCCTGTCACCCGTCACCTGTCATCCGTCATCCGTCCACTTGCTCCTGCCCTTGCCAGCGTTCACCCGCGCCCACCGCCTGCAGCTGCTCGACGAGCAGCTGCGCTTGCGCATCCTGATCCTCGACGGCGGCTACGGGACCGAGATCCAGAAGCTCCGCCTCACCGAGGCCGACTACCGCGGCGACCGCTTCCGGGACTGGCCGCGCGAGGTGCGCGGCAACGCGGACCTCCTCGTGCTCACCCGGCCGGACGCCATCCGCGCGGTGCACGACGCGTACCTCGATGCCGGCGCCGACATCATCGAGACCAACACGTTCTCGTCCACGGGCATCGCCCAGGCCGACTACGGCATGGAGGCGCTCGCCGCGGAGCTCAATGAGGCGGGCGCGCGCATCGCCCGTGCGGCGTGCGACGCGCACGAGGCGAAGGACGGCCGGCCCCGCTGGGTCGCCGGCATTCTCGGCCCCACCAACCGCTCCGCGAGCATCTCGCCCAAGGTGGAGGACGCCGGGTTCCGCAACATCACGTTCGACGAGCTCGTCACGGCCTACCTCGAGTCTGCGCGTGGCCTGTGGACCGGCGGCGCCGACCTCCTGATGGTCGAGACCATCTTCGACACGCTGAACGCCAAGGCCGCGCTGTTTGCCGTCGAGCGCCTCTTCGACGAGACCGGCGAGCGCCTGCCGGTCATGATCTCGGGGACCATCACGGACCAGAGCGGCCGCACGCTCAGCGGGCAGACGACCGAGGCGTTCTACAACTCCGTCAGCCACGCCCGCCCGTTCAGCGTCGGGCTCAACTGCGCCCTCGGCGCCAGGGACCTCCGCGCCTACATCCAGGAGCTGTCCCGCATCGCCCCGTCGTGGGTGTCCATCCACCCCAACGCCGGGCTCCCGAACGAGATGGGCGGCTACGACGAGACGCCGGACTACACGTCGTCCGTCCTGCGCGAGTTCGCGGAGGCGGGGTTCCTCAACATCGTCGGCGGGTGCTGCGGCACCACGCCCGCGCACATCCGCGCCATCGCGGCCGCGGTGCGCGGCCTGCCGCCCCGCGCGCGGCCGTCCATCGCGCCGCGCCTCCGCCTGAGCGGCCTCGAGCCGCTCACCATCGGCCCGGACTCGAACTTCGTGAACGTCGGCGAGCGCACGAACGTCACGGGCTCGGCGAAGTTCCGCGGCCTGATCCTCGAGGAGAAGTACGACGAGGCCCTCGCCGTCGCGCGGCAGCAGGTGGAGGCGGGCGCGGCGATCATCGACGTGAACTTCGACGAGGCGATGCTCGACGCCGAGGCGGCGATGACCCGCTTCCTCCACTTGGCCGCGGGCGAACCCGCCGTCGCAAAGGTGCCGGTGATGGTGGACTCGTCGAAGTGGAAGGTGATCGAGGCCGGCCTCAAGTGCATCCAGGGCAAGGGAGTGGTCAACTCGATTTCGCTGAAGGAGGGCGAGGACGAGTTCGTGCGGCAGGCGACGCTCGTCCGCCGCTACGGTGCGGCGGTCATCGTCATGGCGTTCGACGAGCGGGGCCAGGCCGACACGGTGGAGCGCAAGGTCGCCATCTGCGAGCGCGCCTACGGCATCCTCACCGGCAGGGTCGGGTTCGACCCGCAGGACGTCATCTTCGACCCGAACATCTTCGCCATCGCCACGGGCATCGAGGAGCACGCCGCCTACGCCGTCGCGTACATCGAGGCCACGCGCCGCATCAAGGAGCGCTGCCCCGGCGCCCGCGTGTCGGGTGGCGTGAGCAACGTCTCCTTCTCCTTCCGGGGCAACAACCCGGTGCGCGAGGCCATCCACGCCGTGTTCCTCTACCACGCCGTCGCGGCGGGCATGGACATGGGCATCGTGAACGCCGGCGCCCTGCCGCTCTACTCCGACATCCCGGCCGACCTCCTCGAGCGCGTGGAGGACGTCGTGCTGAACCGCCGGCCCGACGCCACCGAGCGTCTGCTCGAGGTGGCCGAGGGCGTGAAGGGCGGCGCCAAGGCGCGTGCCGCCGATCTCTCCTGGCGCGCCGGCCCGGTGCACGAGCGGCTCGTCCACGCCCTCGTCCACGGCATCGCCGACTTCATCGTCGACGACACCGAGGAGGCCCGGAAACTCGCCGAACGGCCCATCGAGGTCATCGAGGGGCCGCTGATGGACGGGATGAACGTGGTGGGCGACCTCTTCGGCAGCGGCCGGATGTTCCTCCCGCAGGTGGTGAAGAGCGCCCGCGTGATGAAGCGCGCCGTCGCGCACCTCGTGCCGTACATCGAGGCCGCCCGCGACGCCGGCGACGGCGCCGCGCCGCAGGCCAAGGGCAGGATCGTGCTCGCCACCGTCAAGGGCGACGTGCACGACATCGGCAAGAACATCGTGGCCGTGGTGCTGCAGTGCAACAACTACGAGGTCGTCAACCTCGGCGTGATGGTGCCGTGCGCGCAGATCCTCGAAACGGCGCGCCGCGAGCGCGCCGACCTCATCGGCCTCTCGGGGCTGATCACGCCGTCGCTCGAG
>JAYEKC010000073.1:0-5143 GCA_034716715.1 Gemmatimonadota bacterium
GACCTTGCGCGACGTTCCGACGTCGCCTTTGCCCGCGCGCTGGCGGCGCCCCCCCGACGGCTCGGCCGTCGGTCGGGGCGCGGGGCACGCACACCACAACCAGATCGAGGGAGCAGATGTCGCACCATCGTGTACCCCCCACGTGGCGGATGCGATCACTTGCCGCCGCCGTCCTGCTCGCCGCGCCGGCCGTGGCGTTCGCGCAGACCGGAACCATCGCCGGCACCGTCCGGGACCAGACGTCCCAGCAGCCGCTGACCGACGTCCGCCTGGTGATTGGCGGCACGACGCTCGGCGTCCTGTCCAACCAGCAGGGCGAGTTCCGGTTCGCCAGCGTGCGCCCCGGCCGCGCCATCGTCACCGCCATGCGCATCGGCTACAAGCCGGCCGTCGACACCGTGAACGTGGTGGTGGGCCAGACCGTCACGGTGAACCTTCGCATGGCGGAGTCGCTGGTGAACCTGTCGGAGGTCGTGGTCACGGGCACGGCGGGCAACCAGGAGCGCAAGGCGCAGGCGGCGCTGGTGGCGTCGATTCCGACGGCCGAGATCCTGAAGGACGCCCCGGCGGTGAGCGTGGCCAACCTGCTCCAGTCGCGGGTGCCCGGCGTGGCCCTCAGTTCCCAGTCGGGGACGGCGGGCACGGCGACGCAGATCCGCATCCGCGGCGCGTCGTCCATCAACTTGTCGAACCAGCCGCTGATCTTCGTGGACGGCGTGCGGCTCAACGAGGGGCAGATCTCGTCCGGCCAGAGCGGCCAGCGGTACGACCGCTTCAACGACCTCAGCCCTGACGAGATCGAGAGCATCGAGGTGGTGAAGGGGCCCGCGGCGGCCACGCTGTACGGCGCTGACGCCAGCGCCGGCGTGATCCAGATCATCACGAAGAAGGGCCGGGCCGGCAGCTCGGGCATGGTCCAGTCCGTGCGCCTGGAAGGCGGCAGCACGGATGCGAATTACACCCCGCCCGACAACTACGCCCTTTGCTCCAGCTCCTCCGTGGCCGCGACGAGCACGAACCCGCTCTGCCGCGGGCAGGCGGTGGGCACGCTCATTCACGACAACCCGCTGCTGCGGGTGGGCGCGTTCCGCACGGGAGCGGACTACGCCTTCTCGTGGAACGGGCGGGGCGGCGGCCAGAACTACGGCTTCAACCTCTCCTATGGTTCGCAGCTCACGCACGGCGTGCTGCCGAACAACAACTACGACCGGTACAACGTCCGCACGAACTTCAATTTCGTGCCGACCGACCAGCTGACGTTCGACGTGGGCGTGGGCTTCGTGCAGAGCCTCACGCAGCTGCCGGACAACGACAACAACATCTACGGGTGGCTGGGCGGCGCGCTGCTCGGCAACCCGCTCACGGTGTCGGACGCCACGACACCCTCCAACAACGGCTGGTACGGCTTCAACCGCGCGTACAACGCCATCTCGTCCATCGACCGCAAGCTGCTGACGCACCGCGTGACCACGAACGTGCAGTCCACCTACGTGCCGCGGCCGTGGTTCAACAACCGGTTCACGCTGGGCCTCGACTACGTCCAGGACGACCAGCGCAACTACTTCCCGAAGAACGACAGCACGTGGTATTCGGGCGCCAACAACACCGGCAGCCTCACGGCCACGTCGCGCGAGGCCGAGCGCTACACGTTCGACTACCTCGGCAACATCCGGAACGAGATCCGCAAGGACTGGGAGGCCAACCTCTCGTTCGGCCTGCAGGTGATCTCGACCCGCAACACGACGCTCGGCGCCACGGCGCAGGGCTTTGTGACGAACGCGAACAACTCGGTGAGTTCCGGCGCCACGCTCTCGGGCAGCGGCGGCTTCACCGAGCAGCGGCAATTCGGTTACATCGGCCAGCTCCAGCTCGGCAACGCCAACAAGCGGTTCGTGCAGCTGGGCGTCCGCGTCGACAAGAACTCGTCGTTCGGCTCCACCGCCCCGGCGTTCGTACTGCCGAAGGTGGGCGTGAGCTGGTCCATCTCGGACGAGCGGTTCTTCGACCGCTGGACGAAGTACGTCAACACCCTGCGCTTCCGCGCCGCGTGGGGCACGACCGGCCGTTCGCCGGATCCCGGTGACGCGCTCACCACGCTCGTCGCCGCCGCGTACAACCTCACGGGCACCACGGGCGCCGGCGCCATTCCGGGCAATCCCGGCAACTCCGACCTCAAGCCCGAGAAGGGCACGGAGTTCGAGACCGGCCTCGACGCCGGCTTCCTCGACGACCGGCTCTCGACCGAACTCACGTACTTCCGCAAGACCACGAACGACCTCATCATCGCCAAGCCCATCCCGCCGTCGCTCGGCTTCAGCTCGAACCCGCTCGCGAACATCGGGTCCGTGCTGAACGAGGGCGTCGAGCTGGCCGTCGCGTTCGACGCGATCCGCCGCCGCAACATCGGGTGGGAGCTCCGCGCCGGCATCAACACGCTGCACAACGAGCTGACCAGCCTCGGCGGCCAGGCGTCGTTCGCGCTCGGCGGCCAGACCCGCGCCATCGAGGGCCAGCAGCTCGGCGCGTTCGTCTCCAAGAAGATCCTCAGCATCGACGAGGCCACCAAGGTCGTGACCGTCGCCGACACGCTCACCCCGGTGGGCAACCTCTACCCGACGGTGGAATGGAACTTCACGAACACGGTCACCCTGTTCCGGAACCTGCGCCTCTCGGCGCTGATCGACGCCAAGCGCAACTTCCTCGTGCAGAACTTCACGGCGTACTTCCGCGAGACGCAGCTCGTGCGCTCGCGGCTGCGCGTGGACACCACGGCGCTCCCGCTGCGCGAGCGGCTCCGCCGGTACGGCAACCCGACGCCCGGGAAGCCGGCGTTCGTGACCGACAAGGGCAACACCGCCACGGTGAGTGACGTGGTGGACGCCTACCTCGAGGACGGCGACTTCACGCGGCTCCGGGAGCTCTCGGCGACGTACACCCTGCCGGGCACGTGGCTCACCGCGATGGGCGGCCGCATCAGCGACGCGTCCGTCACCCTCGCCTTCCAGAACGTGGCCCTGTGGACCAACTACTCCGGGCCCGACCCCGAGGTCAACTCGCAGACGGGGGCGTTTTCCCGGCAGGACTTCCTGACGATGCCGAATCCGCGCAAGACCGTCCTGCGCTTCAACTTCACCTTCTAACGCGACCGCGAGATCAGACGATGAACACCAAGGTTTTGCGCGCGGTTACGCGCACCCTGCGCGCGGCACTGCTGCTGGCCGCCACAGCCTGCTCCGACAAGTTCCTGGAGGTCACCAACCCCGACCTCATCGATGCCGGCACCGTGGATCCGACGTCGGGCGCCAGCACGCTGGCCGCCTCGGCCCAGCAGAACTTCGCGGTCGCCTACGGCTACATGGCGATGTACGCCGCGTGGTTCTCGGGCGAGGCGAACGTGTCCGACACGTTCCCCACCCGGAACGAGTTCGGCTTCCGCCAGATCTCCGACCTGAACGGGTCGCTGAACGGCGACGTGTGGGCCCCGCTGTCCCGCGCGGCCGCGTCCACGAAGATCGTGCTGGACCTCGAGCTGCCTGACGCCACGAAGAACATCAACTACGCCCGGGCGGCCGCCTTCCGTGGCTTCGCCACGCTGCACATGGCGACCGACTTCTGCATCGGCACGCTCTCGGGCGGCCCGGCCCTGACCACCCAGCAGATGCTCGATACGGCGATCTACTGGTTCGGCAAGGCCATCGAGGTGGGCAATGCCAACGGCAGCAGCGACGGCAAGGCGCTCGCCAACGCGTCGATGGTGGGACGGGCCCGGGCCAAGCTGCAAAAGGGCGACAATGCGGGCGCCGCGGCCGACGCCGGTGCCGTGCCGGCGGGCTTCGTGTACAACATCACGTACGTGGACGACCTCGCCAACCGGTCGCGCTTGTCGAACGTCCAGTACCGGTTCACCTTCGACCGCGGCTCGATCAGCGTGGCCCCGGGCTACCGGGTGAACGATCCGCGCGTGAAGTTCTTCGCGCCGGGCCAGACCAGCCTGCAGCCGCAGGACGTCGTGCCGGGCGGGTTCTACCCGCAGAACAAGTTCCCCGGGTACGCGGCACCGATGCGGCTCGCCTCGAAGCTCGAGGCCGACTACATCGCGGCCGAGGCCTCGCAGAACGCCGCGCAGATCATTGCGTTCGCCAACGCGCGCCGGCTCGCCAATGGCATGCCGGTCTACGCCGGTGGCCTCGACCTCGCGAGTGCGATGGCCGAGCTCTACTACCAGCGCGCCTTCGAGTTCTTCCTCGAGGACCGCAAGTTGGCCGACTACCGCCGGTCGGCGGCGTCCACGCCGTTCGTGACGGCGGCCGGGGCGCCGTACTTCAAGCCCGGGTACCCGAACACGGGTGACCAGACGTGCTATCCCCTGCCCCGGGTGGAGACGGACAACAACCCGAACCTCGGCGGATCGTCGGGCAACTAGGCCCGCCGCAGGTCGCAGGACGTGCCGGGCCCCGGCGCCGTTGAGGCGCCGGGGCCTGTCCGTTTCCGGCCACTCAGGTAAACCAGCGGTTAACAGTGGGGAATTGCCTGTGACACGCCGCGGAACTCTCAGGTACTGACCGGTAGCGGCAAGAACCGCGACGCGGCTGATGGACAACGGCCGCGCCGTTCCCACCCCAATGAGGACCCAGATGTCCCTCTTTCATCGCAGGCCCGGGAGGCGAGTGCCGTCGCTCGTCGCCCGAATCGCCTTCGCGCTGGCGCCCGCCGTCGCGGCCGCCCAGTCGGGCAGCATTGCCGGTACCGTGAAGGACCAGACGTCGCAGCAGCCGCTGTCCGACGTCCGTATCGCCGTGGCCGGGACCACCCTTGGCACCCTGTCGAACCAGCAGGGCGAGTTCCGCCTCGCCACCGTGCGCGCCGGGCGCGTGATCGTCACGGCCATGCGCATCGGCTACAAGCCGTCCGTCGACACCGTGAACATCCTGGCGGGCCAGACGGCGACGATCGCGTTCAACATGACCGAATCGCTCGTGAACCTTTCCGAGGTGGTCGTGACGGGCACGGCGGGCAACCAGGAGCGCAAGGCGCAGGCGGCGCTGGTGGCGTCCCTGCAGACGGCCGACGTCCTGAAGGATGCGCCCGTCACGTCCGTCGCGAACCTCCTGCAGTCGCGGGTGCCGGGCGTGGCGCTGAACGC
>JAYEKC010000074.1:0-5096 GCA_034716715.1 Gemmatimonadota bacterium
GCTTCGTCCACGTGCGGCCGGCATCATCGGTCTTCCAGAGGGCGCTGCCGGGGCCGCCGCCGTTGAAGCAGCAGCCGCTGCGCCGGCGCTGGTAGCTCGCCGCGTACAGCGTGTTGGGGTTCGACGGGTCCATCGCGATGTCGGTGAACCCGGTGTTCTCGTCCACGTACTTGATCTTGTTCCACGTCTTGCCGCCGTCCGTGGTCTTGTACACGCCGCGGTCGGGGCTCGGGCCGAAGAGGTGGCCGTTCGCCGCGACGTACACCGTCTCCGGGTTGCGCGGGTCGATCACGATGCGGGCGATGGACTGCGTGCCCTCGAGGCCGAGGTGCGTCCACGTCTTGCCGCCGTCGGTGGTCTTGTAGATGCCGTAGCCGAACGATGACGTCTGTCGATTGTTGGATTCGCCGGTGCCGACGTACACGATGTCGGGGTTCCGGGGGTGGATCGCGATGTCGCCGATGGAGGCCACCGGCTGCTCGTCGAACACCGGCTCGAACGTCGTGCCGTTGTTCACCGACTTCCACACGCCGCCCACGGCGTAGCCGATGTAGATGATGTTGGGGTCGGTTTCGCTCGCTTCGATGTCGTCGATGCGGCCGCCCATCGAGGCCGGGCCAATCGAGCGGAAGCGGAAGCTGGAGAGGAGGGGGTTCGCGGACTGGTTGATGACCCGCTCCTGGGCCTGGGCGACGAGCGGCGCGGCAGCCGCGATCATCCAGGCAAGGACACGTAGGGGTGTGCGCATGCGTGGTCCTGGTGAGGGATATATGGACCTACGCCCCAAGAGTGCGCTTCGTTGTGGCGGGGCGCGAGCCCTCAGCCGGGAGCCGGCGCGGGCCAGATCGTCCCGAGCACCCGCGCCCAGTTGCCGCCGAGCACGAGCCGGATGTCCGCGTCGGAGTACTTCCGGCGGATCAGTCCCTCGGCCACGTCGTACGCCCGCTTGGGGTGGTCGAGCTTCTTCGTGGTGATCGCGCTGTCGGTGTCGCGGTGGAAATGGTAGCGGTCGAAGTTCGGCTGGTTCGTGGGCTCGGGCACGCCCATCGGGTTGGGGTTGCCGAGCACGTCCATGTCGCTGCCGATCCCCACGTGCTCCACGCCCACGAGCTTCGTGACGTAGTCGAAGTGGTCGAGCGCGTTCTCGATCGTCACGGGCTCGTCGAGCTTGATCATGAACCGGAGGAAGGGGATGCCCATCACGCCACCGCCCCGGGCGACGGCCTTGATGACCTCGTCGGTCTTGGCGCGGAGGTGGCCGGGCACGAGCGCGCGCGCCGCCGAGTGCGATACGATCACGGGCTTCGTGGCAATGGCCAGCGCGTCGAGCGTGGTCCGGTCGCCGGAATGCGAGAGGTCCACCGCCATCCCCACGGCCTGCATCCGCCTGAGGATTTCGGAGCCGAAGTCCGTGAGACCGCTGTCCTGGTCGGCGAGGAAGCCCGAGCCGAGGCGGTTAGTGGTGTTGTAGGTGAGCTGCGACGCCCGCTGGCCGAGGGCGAAGAACGTGTCCACGTCGTCGGCGGTGCGGAAGTGGTCGGCGCCCTGCATCGTCATGAGGATGCCCACGCGATTCCGCTCGCGGGCGAGCCGCGCGAAGTCCGTGACGTCGTCCACGCGCAGGAACCAGTCGCTGTACCCGGCCACGAACCCGTTCCAGTCGGCGGCCCACTTGAGCGCGGCGTCGTAGTTCACGCTGCCCGCGCCGAGGGCGAATACGCGGGTCCCCGACGCGCGGTAGACCTCGAAGTCGGCGCGCGTGAACGAGCCCGGCTTCTGCATCCAGAGGCGGCTCTTGACCGGGTTCTCGCGGTAGTCGGCAAAGCGGAACTGGTTGAGCATGTCCACGACTACCGTCTCGTTCACGAGCCGCACGGCGCGGGCCGAGTACTCCTGCGGCGACCACGCGAACAGGCGGTAGCGGTTCCGGAGGACGGCGGGCGCGCCGAGGGCGAACGCGGCGCCAAGGGCCATGGTGCGCACCGCGTCGCGACGCGTGGTCACGGCTGCACCCGAACCGGCGGCGGCGGCTTCGACTTGTCCTCGTACGGCCGGAGCCACCAGTCGAAGAACGTCCACGTGCGGTTCCACGAGTCGATCTGTTCGGGCGAGTCCACGCGCTCGAGCGTGGTGCGGTCCACGCGGCGGCTGAAGGCGTGCCCCACCGACGAGCCCCATCCCGGCGGATCCACGTACACCTTGGTCTCGGCGAGGTCGGGCTTGAGCGCGCGCAGCTTCCAGATCAGCTGCTGGTCCTCCACGTAGTTCACGTCGAGGTCGTTCGTTGCGACGTGCACGAGCAGCGGGATGTGCAGGTTCTCCACCTGGTACAGCGGCGAGCGCCGGATGTACTCGTCCGGGTTCTCGAAGGGCAGGCCGCGGAGGCCCGGCTGCGTGGCGAAGCTGCGCTGGTAGCCCGGCCCCTTCAGGGAGAGGCGGAAGAGGAGGTTCGTCACCGGGACGATCGCGGCGGCGGCCTTGATGGGCGGGTTCGGCGACGTGGCGTTGAGCACGGTGATGAACCCGCCGTGGCTCCAGCCCATCATCCCCACGCGGTCCATGTCCACGTACGGGAGGGTCTTCAGGTAGTCCAGCGCGCTCATCACGTCCACCACTTCGGCGCCGCCGTAGTCGATGGCCATGTGGAACGCCTCGCCGTGGCCGGTGCTGCCGCGGTAGTCCGGCGTGATCACGACGTAGCCGCGGTCCACGGCCTCCTTCACGAACGGGAGCATGTTCTCGTCCCAGTCGCCGTGCACGCCGCCGTGCGCCCAGATCATCGCGGCGTGGCCCTTCGCGCCGCGCTTCGTGACCGGCGAGAACAGGTAGGCCGGGATCTCGAGGCCGTCGGCGCGGCTCTTGTACGTGACCTTCTGGAAGTCCACCACGCCCTTGAAGCGCGCGGCGTAGATGCTGTCGGTGACCTTCTTGGCGGCGACGTCGCGCGCGAAATCGGCGCGCGGCGCGTCGTTCGGGTCGTTGCTCACGTAGAGCTCGCGCATCCGCGCGGAGTCCATCACGCCCTGGTAGCCGCGTCCGCGGCCTCCACCGCCGCCGCGCCCGCCCTGCCCCGCGCGACCACCCTGGCCGCGGCCGGCCGGCGCGACGTCCGGCTCGTCGGGGGCCGCCGCCGTTTGCCCGCGGCCTGCGGCGGGCGTTCCGCTGTCAACGGTGACGCGCGTGGACGTGGTGGTCACGCGCGGCGGGCCAGCGGGCGCCGCGGGCGGCGCCTGCGTGGTGGCCGACGCGCACGCGGCGACGACGACGGCGCTCGCGACGGCGCTGAGGCCGGCGGCGAGACGGCGAACGGACGAGGCGGATTCGTTCATCACACACCCTGCGGCTGCGGGAACGGAAAGGCGGCGGCGCGGACGGCCGCTGCCGGGACGGGCGGCGCGCTACGGCGTGACGCGCACCGGGGGTGGGGGCTTCGAGTGGTCCTCGTACGGCCGGAGGTTCCAGTCGAAGAACTGCCAGATGCGGTTCCACGAGTCGATCTGTTCCGGCGTGTCCACGCGCTCGAACGTGGTGAGGTCCACGCGGCGGTCGAACTCGTGGCCCACGGCGGGCCGCCACCCCGGCGGATCCACGTAGACCTTCGTCTCGGCGAGGTCGGGCTTCAGCGCGCGGAGCTTCCAGACCATCATCTGGTCCTCGACGAAGTTCACGTCGCGGTCGTTGGTGGAGACGTGGACCAGCATCGGGATGTCGAGTTTCTCCACCTGGAACTGTGGCGAGCGCCGGATGTATTCGTCGGGATTCTCGAACGGGATGCCGTTCACGCCCGGCATCGGCGCGAAGTTCTGCTGGTACGAGGGGCCCTTGAGCGAGAGGCGGAAGAAGAGGTCGGTCACCGGCACGAGCGACGCGGCGGCCTTGAGGCCGTGGCGCGGCGAGGTGGCCGAGAGCATGGTGATGTAGCCGCCGTGGCTCCAGCCCATCATTCCCACGCGGCTCATGTCCACGTAGGGGAGCGTCTTGAGGAAGTCCAGCGCGCTGAGGCAGTCCACCACCTCGTTGCCGCCGTAGTCCTGGGCGCGGTAGAACGCCTCGCCGAAGCCCGTGCTGCCGCGGTACTCGGGCGTAATGATGACGTAGCCGCGATCGACGGCCTCCTTCACGAACGGGAGGAGGTTCTCGTCCCAGTTGGCGTGGATGCCCTGGTGCACCCAGATCATCGCGGCGTGGCCGTTCGGGCCGCGCTTCTGGAGCGGCGCGAAGATGTAGGCCGGGATCACGAGACCGTCGGCGCGGCTCGCGTAGGTGACCTTGCGCACCTCGAGCACGCCTTTGAAGCGGGCGAAGAAGATGGAGTCGGTGCGGTTCTTGGCGGCGATCTGCGCCGCGAACCCGCCGCCGGGCAGGTCCTTCGGGTCGGTGCTCACGTAGAGCTGGCGGGCGCGGGCGGTGTCGATCGGCACCTGTTGCTGTCCGCGCTGGGCGGCGGCGGGCACGGCGGCGACAAGCATGGCGAGTCCCGCGAGGAGCGGGAGCGGGCGCGCGCCGGCGGACCGGCGCTGCCCCGTTGGGGAACGCGTGATCACGCCACCTAATGTATTCTCCGCCAACGGCGTTCACATCCACGCCCGCGCCGTGCGGCACGCCGACGGAGAACATGCCGCGCTCGGACGTCCTGGCGCGTGCGACCACCGCACCGGTCGAGTCACGCAGTTCAACGAGCACCCCGGGAACGGGAACCGCGGTCGGGCCGGGGAGCACAACCACCCCACGGAGCACGAGCGGCGCCTGCGCGAGCGCGCCAGTCGCCGCTGCCACGTGCCACACGGCGATCGCGGCGAACGCGGCGACCGCCGGCAATCTCCGGCACGCTCGGCCGCGCAGCGGACCCAAGGCAGGCCTTCGGCGCAAGTGGAGCACCACCTAGTCGGTGTCCCGGAGGATCACCTCCGGCAAGAGCCGCTGCTGGCAATCCAGGATGCGCGCAATGCCGAGGCCGGACGGCGAAGTATAGATCGCAACCCTGACGCCTGCCGCAGCGATGATCGAGACGGCCTCCTCGAACGCCGGCGCAGAGAGATGCACCGGATCGAGAATCACCCATCGGACGGTCGCATCCCGGAGCGCCGGTGCCAGGT
>JAYEKC010000075.1:0-5095 GCA_034716715.1 Gemmatimonadota bacterium
GCGCCGCCGCGAGTTCGGCACCGCGGGCACCGCGGGCACCGCGGGCACCGCCGGCACCGCGGGCACCGCCGGCACCGCCGTTCGCGGCGCGCGGCCGCCGGCGCTCGGGCGTCGCGGCCCTTGTCCTCGTGGCGTGGCTGGCCGGGCTGGGCGTGCTTGCGCAACGCGAGTTGTTCATCGGCAACGCACAGCGCCTGGCCGAGGCGGCGCTGCGGCTCTCCCCGGGCGCGACGTACTTTCGCGTCGACCAGAACGGCGCGCAGATCGGCTTCGCCTCCACCACGATCGACACCACCGACACCGGCGTGGACGTGGTGGACTACTTCGTGGCGGACCTGCCCGTGGCAGGTGCGCGGCAGCGCGCCTCGGCCCGGTCGGTGGTGAAGCTGTCACGTGCGCTGGCCCTGCGGACCTTCGATTTGACGGTGGACGCCCCCGGTGCGCGGGTCCTGGCCGGCGGCCGCGCCGACGGCGACTCCGCCGTGGTGTACGCCCTCTCGACGGACGGCACGCCGGCGGCGGACTCGCAGCGCATTGCCGTGCGCGGGCCCATCCTGCTGCCGCAGCTCGTTCCGCTCGCCGCGGTGCTCACGGAGGAGCCGAAGGTCGGCCGGACGATCACGCTCCCCAGCTTCGACCCCACGACGATGCAGCAGCGACCGATGAAGCTGGTGTTCCGGGCGGAGTCGCTGTTCACCGTGGTGGACAGCGCGGCGATGGACGCCGCCCGCGGCGAGTGGGTGAGTGCGCTCACGGACACGATCCGGGCCTGGCGGCTGGAGCCCGAGCAGCAGGGCTCGGGGTTCACGGGCTGGGTGGATGCGCAGGGACGCGTCGTGCAGGCCACACAGCCCGGTGGGATCGTGCTGCGGCGCATGGCCTACGAGCTGGCATTCGAGAACTGGCGGATCGCGCGTGAGCGCGAAACCGCCTCCAGCGCCGACGCGTCGGGCATCATCGAGCGCAGCGCCATTGCGGCCAACGCGTCGCTCGGCCGCTCGCGCCTCGCGTCGCTCGCCGTGCGGCTTGGCGGCGTGGACCTGCGCGGCTACGCACTCAGCGGCGGACGGCAGCGGCTGTCGGGCGACACGCTGCGGGTCGCGGTGGAGCGCGGAGCGGCGCTCACGCCGGACTGGTCGTTCGCGACACCGCGCGACAGCGCGTTCCGCACCCGGTTCCGTGCCGACCTGGCCGCCGAGCCGCTGCTGCAGGCGCGGGACATCCGGATCGTGCAGCAGGCGATCCGGATCGTGGGGCTCGAGCGCGACCCGCGCGTGGTAGCGGAGAAGCTGGTGCGCTGGGTGCACGACTCGCTGAAGAAGGAGGTCGTGTTCACGGTGCCGAACGCCCTCGAGGTGCTCGCCACGCGCCGCGGCGACTGCAACGAGCACACGCAGTTGTACGTGGCGTTCGCGCGGGCGCTCGGCATGCCGGCCCGCATCGCGACCGGCCTCGCGTACGTGCGCGGCAAGTTCTACTACCACGCGTGGCCGGAGGTGTGGCTCGGCGACTGGGTGGCGGTGGACCCCACGTTCGGCCAGTTCCCCGCCGACGCGGGGCACCTCAGGTTCCAGCTTGGGGGCCTGCTGCAGCAGGCCGAGCTGCTGCGCCTGGTGGGCAACCTCAAGATCGACGTCCTGGAGGCGCGGTGATCCGCCTGACGAAGCTGAAGAAGCAGTACGGGTCGTTTACCGCGGTGGACGGCATCGACCTTGACGTGCCATCGGGCGAGCTGTTTGGGTTCCTCGGCCCCAACGGCGCCGGCAAGACGACGACGCTGCGGATGATCGCGGGGATCCTCCGGCCGACGGCGGGCACCGTGGAGATCGGCGGGGTGGACATCGAGCGCGACCCGATCACGGCCAAGGCCAAGCTGGGCTTCATTCCGGACCGCCCCTTCATCTACGAGAAGCTCACCGGGATCGAGTTCCTCCGATTCGTGGCCGGGCTGTACGGCCAGCAGGGCGCCGAGGTGGAGCACCGCGCGCGCGAACTGCTCGCCCTGTTCGACCTCGACGAGTGGCGCGACGAGCTGGTGGAGAGCTACAGCCACGGCATGCGGCAGAAGCTCATCGTGTCGAGCGCCTTCGTGCACCGGCCGCAGGTGATCGTGGTGGACGAGCCGCACGTGGGCCTCGACCCCAAGTCGATCAAGATCCTGCGCGACGTGTTCCGGGAATACGTGCGCCGCGGGCACACGATCATGATGTCCACGCACACCCTCGAGACCGCGGAATCGCTTTGCGACCGCATCGCGATCATCGTGGGCGGGCGGATCGCCGCATGCGGCACCATGGACGACCTCCGCACACAGTCGAAGCACGGGGGCGGCCTCGAGGAGATCTTCCTCAAGCTCACGGGCGAGAACGCGGCGCGGAACCTGGTCGAGGTGCTGGATGCCTGACGGACCGGCGCGCGCCGCGGCGCTCCTCCCCGACCCACCGCTCCTGCACCTGCTGCGGCCCAAGTGGCTCACGGCCCGCGCGCGGGCGACCGCGGGCAGCGAGGGCCGGTTCTGGCGCTTCGCCGTCCTTGGCGCCGTGGGCCTCACCTTCTGGGCGTTCGTGTTCGGCGTGCTCTTCCGGCTGCTGCGCTATTTCCGCGACGTGCAGGAAATCGGCCCGCTCCTGGCCGGCAAGCTGCTTGGGCTGATCCTGGTCAGCTTCTTCGCCATCCTGCTGCTCTCGAACGTCATCACGGCGCTCTCGAGCTTCTTCCTCGCGAAGGACCTCGACATCCTCGTCGGCGGGCCGGTGGACTGGCTGCGCCTCTACGGCGCGAAGCTGCTCGAGACCGCGATTGCGTCCAGCTGGATGGTGGCGCTGATGTCGGTGCCGATGTTCGCCGCGTACGGCTGGGTGTACGAAGGCGGATGGGGGTTCGCCCCGCTCGCCGTGGCGCTGTTCGTGCCGTTCCTCGTGATCCCGTCGGTGATCGGGAGCGCCATCACCCTGGTCCTCGTCAACGTGTTCCCGGCGCGGCGCACGCGCGACATCCTGAGCGTCGTGGCCGTGCTGGCGGCCGGGGGCCTGGTACTGCTGTTCCGCCTCCTGCGCCCGGAGAAGCTCGCGCGCCCGGAGGGATTCCGGTCGCTGGTGGACTTCATCGCCGTGCTCCGCACCCCGACCTCGCCGTTCATGCCGAGCGAGTGGGTGCAGAAGGGCGTGATGGGCTACCTCGCCGACAAACCCGACTGGCTGGCGGTGTACCTGCTGTGGACGACCGCCGCCGCAGCGGTGGTGCTGGGCGCGCTCCTGCACCGGGCGCTGTACCCGTCGGGCTTCAGCCGCGCCCAGGAAAGCTCGGAGCGTTGGGTGCGGGCCGGTGCCGGCGCGGCCTTCGTGCGCCGCGTGTTCGCGCCACTCGGCGTGCTGCGGCGCGAGCTCGTCCTGAAGGAAATCCGGCTCTTCTTCCGCGACACCACGCAGTGGTCGCAGCTGATCCTGCTCGCCGTGCTCGTCGTGGTGTACGTGTTCAACATCAAGTTCCTGCCGCTGCGGGGCGAGGGCATCACGTTCTTCCTCGTGAACATCGTGCCGTTCCTCAACCTCGTGCTCGCCGGGTTCGTGCTCGCGTCGATCGCGGCCCGCTTCATCTTCCCGGCGGTGTCGCTGGAGGGTCGCACGCTGTGGTTGCTGCGGTCGAGCCCGATGAGCATGCGCGACCTGCTCTGGTCGAAGTTCTGGGTGGGCACGACGCCCGTGCTCGTGCTCGCGGTGGTGATCGTCGGCGTCACCGACTACCTGCTGCAGGTGACGCCGTTCATGTTCGCCGTGTCGATCTTCTCGATCATCGGGCTCACGTTCGCCATCTGCGGGCTGGCCATCGGCTTCGGGACCATCTTTCCCCAGTTCGAGACCGAGAACGCCGCGCAGATTCCGACGTCGTTCGGCGGCCTGATGTTCATGATGGCGTCGGTGGCCGTGATTGGCGGCGTGGTGATCCTCGAGGCGCGGCCCGTGTACGGCTACCTCTCGGCGCGCGCATTCAACCAGCCCCAGAGCCCGGCCGAGATGGTCGTCGGGTTCGCCGCCGCCGCGCTGCTGTGCCTCGCCGCGACGGCCTTTCCCTTGCGCGAGGCGCTGCGGCGCCTCGAGAGGGTCGAGCGATGAGCCGCGTGGAACGCCCCAACGAGCCCGACATTGCCGGCATCGTCGCGCTCAACAACCGGTTTGCCCCGCAGGGGCTCACCCTGCCCCGCACGCCGGACTTCGTCTACGCCCACCTGGCCGACTACCGCGTCGTCCGCGGGGCCGACGGCGAGATCGTCGGCTGCGCCGGGCTCGATGAGTACTCGCCGTCGGTGGTGGAGATCATCTCGCTCGCCGTGTCGCAGGACGAGCAGGGCGTGGGCCACGGCAAGGCGCTCATCAAGGCCGTCGAGCAGCTGGCGCGCCGCCGCGGCTACGCCGAGGTGTTCTCCGTGTCGTTCTCGGACGACCTGTTCCTCTCGTGCGGCTTCGAGCACACCGCCCTCACCGCGTACCCGGAGAAGATCGCGCGGTACGAGAAGATCGACCGCAGCGAACTCCAGGTGGGCGAGAAGCACTGCTTCCGCAAGGCGTTGAAGAAGGCCTGACCGCGGCTATCGGCGCCGTGTGAGCGGACGCAACACCCACCAGGCCAGGGCCAGCGCGGCGGCGGCCGCGACGACGCGGATCACGCGGCTTCCCCGCGCCACGCCAGGAGCGGCGCCAGCGGCAACAGCGTCCCCGCGATCACGAGCAGCGCCCCGGGCACGAGCCACGTCGCCAGCGGGACGAAAGTCACCTGGAGGGTCGACGGGGTGGTGTCGGGGTCGGCGACCGCGACGCGCGTGTCGAGGAACACGCCACCTATGGCCGAGCCGGCATACACGACGCGGACCGCGCCTCCGTCGTCGGGATCTGCCGCCGACGAATACGCGCGCGCCTCGGCGGTGACGATGGAACGCCGGACGCCGTCGCGGGACGGCACGAGCGCCCACGTGACGGCGGCGTAATTCTCGCGCTGCGAGGTGGACTCGCCCTGGCTGGCGAACGTCTACTGGTGGCCGAACGGGTCGCGCACGCCGAAGATCGCGGTGTCGGCGAGCTGCATGCGGTGGGTCCGCGCA
>JAYEKC010000076.1:0-5073 GCA_034716715.1 Gemmatimonadota bacterium
TCCGGCAAGAACGCCCGGTACATCTTCGTCACCGGCGGCGTGGTCTCGTCGCTCGGCAAGGGCATCGCGGCCGCCTCCATCGGGCGCCTGCTCGTGGAGCGCGGTCTGCGCGTGACGATGCTGAAGTTCGACCCGTACATCAACGTGGATCCGGGTACGATGTCGCCGTTCCAGCACGGCGAGGTGTTCGTCACGGACGACGGGGCCGAAACGGACCTCGACCTCGGCCACTACGAGCGCTTCATCGACCGCCCGCTGTCGCAGCAGAACAATGTGACCACCGGGCGGATCTACTCGAACGTCATCACGAAGGAGCGGCGCGGGGACTTCCTCGGCGCGACGGTCCAGGTGATTCCCCACATCACCGACGAGATCAAGGCCGCCATCCGGCGCCTTTCGCCCGAGAACGACGTCGTGATCGTCGAGGTCGGCGGCACGGTCGGCGACATCGAGTCGCTGCCGTTCCTCGAGGCCATCCGGCAGTTCCGGCACGACATCGGCCGCGACAACGCCCTGTTCATCCACCTCACCCTCGTGCCGTTCATCGCGGCCGCCGGTGAGGTGAAGACGAAGCCCACGCAGCACTCGGTGCGCGAGCTGATGCAGATCGGCATCCAGCCTGACGTGCTCATCTGCCGCACCGAGCGTCCCCTTTCGGACGACACCAAGCGCAAGATCGCGTCGTTCTGCAACGTCGAGTTTGGCGCCGTGATCGAGAGCCGCGACGTGAGCACCATCTACCAGATCCCGCTGTCGTTCCACGAGCAGGGACTCGACGCCATCATCGTCCGCAAGCTCGGGCTTGGCGGCGACGATCCCGACCTCTCGACCTGGCGCGACATGGTCACGCGGGTGATGGAACCCGCGGCGCGGGTGCGCATCGCCGTGGTCGGCAAGTACACGGACTATGCCGACAGCTACAAGAGCGTGCAGGAGGCCCTCATCCACGGCGGCATCGCTAACGACGTGGGCGTCGAGATCGCCTGGACCTCGAGCGACCTGTTCACCGACGAGGAAGCGGCCCGAAAGCTCGTGGCGCGCTTCGACGGCGTCCTGGTGCCGGGCGGATTCGGCGTGCGCGGCGTGGAGGGCATGGTGGAGGCCATCCGCGCCGTCCGCGAGACCGCGACGCCGTTCTTCGGCATCTGCCTCGGCATGCAGGTGGCGATCATCGAGTTCGCCCGCAACGTGTGCGGCCTCGACGACTCGAACTCGAGCGAGTTCGTCCCGGAGTGCTCGAACCCCGTGATTTCGCTCATGGAGTCGCAGCAACACGTCACCGAGATGGGCGGGACGATGCGGCTTGGCGCGTATCCATGCCGCATCAGGCCGGGCTCCAAGGTGTCGGAGATCTATGGCGTGCCCGAGATCAACGAGCGCCACCGCCACCGCTACGAAGTGAGCAACCAGTACCGCGCCCTCTTCCAGGAGAAGGGCCTGCGGCTGTCCGGGGTGTCGCCCGACGATTCGCTCGTCGAGATGGTCGAACTGCCGGCGCATCCGTACTACGTGGCGTGCCAGTTCCACCCGGAGTTGAAGAGCCGCCCCACGCGCCCGCACCCGCTGTTTGCGGCGTTCGTCGCCGCGGCGGCCGCCGCGCGGCACCGGAAGTCCACGGCGGCGCTCCCGGCCAAGGGCTCGGCGCTGGCCGAGGCGGGCTGACGCGGTGGAGAAGTCCCTGTTCCCGCGTGACCGGCTGTTCCTGATCGCGGGCCCCTGCGTCGTGGAGTCCGACCGCGTGAACCTTCGCGTGGCCGACGCCCTGGCGCGCCTGGCCGAGCGCGTCCCGGGCGGAATCGTCTACAAGGCGAGCTTCGACAAGGCCAACCGGTCGAATGCCGGTGCGCACCGTGGGCCCGGCATGGACGAAGGCCTCGCCGCCCTCGAGCGGGTGAGGGACCGCACCGGACTGCCGCTCCTGACCGACGTGCACGAGCCCACGCAGTGTGCGGAGGTGGCAGGCACCGTGGACGTGCTCCAGATCCCCGCCTTCCTCTGCCGCCAGACCGACTTGCTTGTCGCGGCCGGGCGCACGGGACGGGCCGTGAACGTGAAGAAGGGACAGTGGCTGCACCCCGAGGGCATGGCCGGCGCCGTGGACAAGGTGCGTGCCGGCGCTCGCGGAGGTCGCCGGGGCCGCGACTCGGCCGAGGTTGCCGTCACCGAACGGGGCACGTTCTTCGGGTACGGCGACCTGGTGGTGGACATGCGCGCCCTCTCACGCATGGGCGCGGCCACCGGTTGCCCCGTGGTCTTCGACGGG
The DNA here is from genome assembly GCA_034716715.1 of Gemmatimonadota bacterium. GTDB lineage: Bacteria > Gemmatimonadota > Gemmatimonadetes > Gemmatimonadales > Gemmatimonadaceae > Fen-1231. The sequence continues at coordinate 2,264 of JAYEKC010000076.1, forward strand.
ACGCATTCCGTACAGCAGCCGGGGAAGGGAAAGGGAGGCGCGAGCGGCGGCGTTCGCGAGATGATCGCGCCCCTCGTGCTCGCCGCGGTCGCGGCCGGAGCGAACGGACTGTTTCTCGAGACCCACCCGGATCCCGACCACGCACCGAGCGACGGCCCGAACATGATTCCGCTCCGGGACCTGCCGGATCTCGTCGCACGTGCCGTGGACGTGTGGGCCGCGGCGCGCGCAAGGGACAAATGATGGGTGACGACCCGATCCTCGAGCGCGGCCGGCGCGTGCTTCGCCTCGAGCGGGAGGCGCTGTCCGACGTGGAGGCGCGACTCGGCCGCGAGTTCGCCGACGCGGTGCGGCTCATCGCGGCGTCTCGGGGGCGCGTCATCGTCACCGGCGTCGGGAAGTCCGGCCTCATCGGGCGCAAGATTGCGGCGACGCTCACGTCCACGGGGACTCCGGCCACCTTCCTCCACCCGGTCGAAGGCGTGCACGGCGACCTGGGCATCGTCACGAGCGACGACGTGGCGATCCTCCTGTCCAAGAGCGGCGAGACGGCCGAGCTCGTGCCGCTGCTGGAACAGCTCAAGCGCCTCGGGGTACGGACCGTGGCCATCACGGCGGAGCGCGAGTCGACCCTCGCACGCCACTGTGACGTGACCCTCAACGGCGCCGTGCGGGAGGAAGCCTGTCCGCACGACCTGGCGCCCACGACGAGCACGACGGTCGCCCTCGCCCTCGGTGACGCGTTGGCCGTGGCCCTGCTCCAGGAAAAGGGATTCAAGCGCGAGGACTTTGCCCGCCTCCACCCTGGAGGCGCGCTTGGCCGCAGGCTGCTCACCCGGGTGGTGGATGTGATGCTGTCCGAAGACCTGCCGCTGCTCGATCCGGCCGCCACGATGCGGGAGGCCGTCGTGCACCTCGCCGAGCGCCGCGGGATCGCGGTGGTGACCGGTCCGGCCGGCACCGTGGCCGGCGTCGTCACTACGGGCGACCTCACGCGGCTGATGGAACGCACCTCCGACATCTGGGCCGTTCCCGTCGCCGACGTGATGACGCGCGGTCCGAAGACGGCGGCCCGCGACGAACTCGGGAGCGCCGTGGTGTTTCGGATGCAGCAGCACGGGATCGTGGCGATGCCCGTGCTGGACGAGGCCGGCCGGGTCGTGGGCGTGGTCCACCTGCATGACCTCATGCGCGCGGGGGCGGCGTGACGCGGCGGACGGTGGTGGCGCTGGTCTTCGCCGGGGCCGCGGCCGGCGCCGCCTGCCGGAAAGGAGAGACCCCGCCGGTCGCGGCGGGGAATCCGCTCGCCGACTCCGCCGATCAGGTGATGTCGGGCGCGAAGTTCGACATCACGGACGGCGGCCTGCGGCGTGCGCACGTCGAGGGCGACACGGCCTACTTCTTCAACAACAGCACGCGCCTCGTGCTGCGACCCATGCGCGGGACGTTCTACAGCTCGAACGGGGCGAAGGACGGCATCATCCAGGCACGCGAGGGGGTGTACGACACCCGGCTCGGCGTGCTCGAGGCGCGCGGCGACGTCCTGATCAACTCACTCGACAGCAAGCGGCTCGAGACCCCGTACTGCAAGTTCGACCAGCGGCTCAACCAGATCTCGAGCGACACGACGTTCTTCCTCTCGGAACCGGGACGCGAGGTGCGTGGCGTCGGGTTTACGTCCGACGCCGACCTGTCGACCATGCGCGTGTCCAAGATGCTGAGCGCCAAGGCCGGTTCGGTGGCCGTCCCGTGATTGGCGGCCCGGCGCGCCTCGCGGTCGCCTTCGCGGCGGCGTTGCTCGCCACGGCGGGGCGCGTGGCGGCCCAGGGCGGCGGCGCGCCCGCACCGCGGCCGGCCGGCGACTGCGACCTGCAGTTCCGCGGCGTCGTGGCGAATGGCGTCGTGACGACGCACATCCTCACCGTTCCCGCGAGCCCCGGCCGCAGCAACTACTTCGCCGGCGGCGGCGTGGACGCCTACTGCGCCAACACCGACCAGCGCGTCACCTCCGACAGCGCCGAGCAGTACGGCGACCAGCGGCTGCTGTACCTGGTGGGTCGCGTCCACTACACCGAGAAGCGTGTCGAGCTGAACGCCGACCGCGTCACGTACTATATGGGGGAGGAGCGACTGGTCGCCGAGGGCAACGTGCGCGGGCACACGAGTACCGGCACGCGCTTCAGCGGGCCCCGCGCCGTGTACCTCCGGGCAAAGCCGGGATTGCGCGAGCGGTCGCGGCTCGATGCCGGCGGCCGCCCGGACACCTGGATCAGCGCGGCCGACGCCGGGACCGAAGGGGCGAAGGCCGACTCGACGCACGTGCTGGCCGACTCGATCATCAGCGACAACGACTCGCTGGTGTACGCCATCGGCAAGGTGGACCTGCGCCGCAACGATTTGGTGGCCACGGCCGACTCCGCGTTCGTGGACCAGGGCCGGGAATTCGCGGCCCTCCGGCGCTCGCCCAGGGTCACCGGCACCGGCACCGATCCGTTCACGCTCGAAGGGATCGAGATCGACATCTATTCGCACAACAGGCAGGCCGAGCGGGTTCGCAGTTCCGGCAAGGCGCGGGCCGCGAACGGCGACATCGTCCTCACCGCGGACTCCATTGACCTGCGCATCGCCGACCGGAAACTCGCCCGGGCCATCGCCTGGGGCCCGGGCCGGGCCCTGGCGAAGCAACCGGGACGCGAGATTCACGCCGACTCGATTGACGTCGAGATGCCGGCGCAGGTGCTCCGTTCGATCGTTGCCGTGCGACGCGCCCGCGCGGAGTCGGTACCGGACAGCACCAAGATCGTGGCGGC
>JAYEKC010000077.1:0-5072 GCA_034716715.1 Gemmatimonadota bacterium
CCCGCCCGGTGCCCACGACGCCCGCGAGATTCACGCCGGCCTCATCGGCCAGTTTGCGGGCGGAGGGAGAAGAACGGACAGGCGGGGAAGGGGGAGCGGGGGAGGGGGATTGCGGGGGCTGGGGAGATGCGACCGCGGGGCTGGGGACGGCAGGGGCGGGAGACTGGGCCGGAGCCGAGGGTCTTGATGGCGGTGCTGGTATTGCCGCCGGGGCCGCAGTGGAAGCGGCCGTCGGGGCCTGCGCCGAGTCGTCCAGCTGCCCGAGATCGTCGTTCACGCCCACCACGTCGCCTTCGGCGCGCGCGCGCTTCGCCAGCACGCCAGCCTTGAGCGCGGGGACCTCGACCGTGATCTTGTCGGTCTCGAGCTCGACGAGCGTCTCGCCGGCCGCGACCGCCTCGCCTTCCTTCTTCAGCCACCGCGAGACAGTGGCCTCGGTGATGGACTCGCCGAGAGGGGGAACCTTGATCGAGACCATGCACGAACATAATGCCAGATGAAACCCGAGAGTAGAAAGAGCAGCGCGTGCGGGCGCTGACCATCGACGAACACGGCGGCCTCGACCGCCTCCGCGTCCGCGACGACCTGCCGGCGCCGGCGATCGACGCGCCGGGTGACGTCCGCGTGCGCGTGCATGCCGCCTCCCTGAACCACCTCGACCTGTTCGTCGTGGGCGGGCTGCCGGGCCTCACCATCACGCCGCCCTGGATCCTCGGTTCCGACGCCGTGGGCGTCGTGGACGCCGTCGGGCCGGCCGTGACGTCGGTCGCGACGGGAACTCGCGTGGCGCTCAACCCGGGCGTGGGCTGCGGCACGTGCGAGTACTGCCGCGCCGGCGAGGCCCCGCTTTGCCTCCGCTTCGCCGTTCTCGGCGAGCACCGGCCGGGGTCGTTCGCCGAGTACGTCGTGGTCCCAGCGACTCACGTGCGCGAGGTGCCGGCGTCCATTCCCGACGACGTCGCCGCCGCGTTCCCGCTCGCCGGCCTCACGGCCTGGCGGATGGTCGTGTCGAAGGCGCGCGTCGGCCCGGACGACCTCGTCCTCGTCCAGGGCATCGGCAGCGCGGTGTCCATCGCCGCGCTGCAGATCGCGCGGCTGCGGGGGGCAGAGGTGTGGGTGACATCGTCGAGCGACGACAAGCTTGCCCGCGCGCGCGAGCTCGGCGCCTCCCAGACGATCAACTACCGCACGCAGGACGTCGCGAAGGAAGTCCGTTCGCGCACGGGGAAGCGCGGCGTCGACGTCGTGATCGACAGCGCAGGCCGCGACAGCTGGCCGGCCTCCCTGGGCGCGCTTGGCCGCCGGGGCCGGCTCGTGGCGTGCGGCGGCACCACCGGGCCGATCGTCGAGGTGGACGTGCGCCGGCTGTTCTGGAACCAGTGGACCCTGATGGGCTCGACGATGTCGAGCGAGGCCGAGTTCGCGGCGGTGATGGACGAGTTCGTCGCCGGGCGGCTCACGATGCCCGTGGATTCGGTGTTTCCGCTCGAGCAGGGGCGTCAGGCATTTGAGCGACTGGCGAGTGGGCGCCAGTTTGGGAAGGTCGTGCTCGAGGTGAGGGGCGGGCGTGAGGGGTGAGGCGTGGTGAGGGGTGAGGCGTGGTGAGGGGTGAGGCGTGGTGAGGGGTGAGGGGCGAGGGGACGCCCAGTTCACCGCCGAAGAGCTGCGCGCAATGCGCGCGGCCCTGGCGCGCGGCGAGGCGCCGCGCTGCCCGCGGTGCGACGCCGCGATGACCGAGCGCGAGATTGGCGGCGGCAGCTTCGGACTCGGCTACGCGCGCCGCCGCGAGTGGCTCATCTGCCCGCAGTGCCGGCGCAGCGCGCTGTTCGACCTGCGCCGCGGCACGCGGAACTAGGGGCGCGCGCGGGCGGCCCGGCCACCGCGCCGAAAGGGCGCCGCCCGGCCGCGGGCTCCCGAGACGCGGGCGCACGCTGGCTCGTCAAACGGGTAGGAACACTCATCCGCCATTTTCCAGGGGTCCTGCCCGCCGTGCCGAGCCGCTTCCAAGCCACGCCGCGATCCATCGCCGCCACTTGCGGCGCCCTGCTGCTCCTCGCCGCCCAGGCCGCCGCCCAGGAGGGCGCGCCGAAGACCCGCCTCGAACTCGCCGATTCCGCCCGCGCCGCGCGCGGCGGCGCGGCGCCGGCCAGCGTCGCCTCCACCGGCTCGCGCGCCGTTCCCTCGGCGCCGGCCAAGGCGGGCGTGACGCGCACCAGGCCGGGCGGAGCGACGCCGGGAGCCGCCGCCGGCTCGGCGGGCCGCAGGCAACCCCCGGCTCCGACGGCGGGCGAACTCCGTGCCGACTTCGTCCGCAACCAGGCCATCCTCGGCCTCGGTATCTACGCCCCGGCGTTCGCCACCACGGTGGCCACCAACGGCGTGGCGTGGGGCGCGAGTTACCTGCTCGTCGCCGGCGGGTCGTACATCGCCGCCGCGGAGGTGTCGCGCGAACTGAAGGTCACGGACCCGATGCAGCGGCTGGCCACCTGGATGCCCGTGCACGGCGCGGTGGCCGGCTCGATGCTTGGCGCGCTGGTGGACGGCGACCAGAAGGCCACGGCCGCAGCGGTGCTCGCCGGCTCGCTCGGTGGCACGGCGCTCGGCCTGTGGCGCGGACAGGGCATGAACGTCGACGAGGCGTCTGCGACCTTGGCGGGCACGGACGTGGGCGGGCTCGCCGGCTACGGCATTGCGACGTTTGCGGGGCTCACCGACCGTGGCCACGCCAACAAGGGCCGCCTCGCCGCGTCGCTTGGCGGGATGCTGATCGGCGCGCCGCTCGGCCATGCGTACGCCGCGCTCGCGCCGTACCACGTGACCCGCGGCGACCTGTTGGCCATGACGGCGACGGCGGGCGTGGGGATGCTCGCCGGCCTGACGGTGATCGCCCACGAGCACGACCCCACGCAGCGCCAGGTTGCCGGCGCGCTCACGGTTGGCGGGCTGGCGGGGCTCGTGGTTGGCGACCGGCTCTTCACGCGCCGGTACGACCACACCGAGGGCGACGGGACGCTGATGATCGGCGGCGGCGTCGCCGGCGGGCTGATGGGCGCCGGCGTGGCGGTCCTTACGGGCGGGTCCACGTCGCGCTGGAACACGACGACGGCGGCGCTGACGACCGTCGGCGCGGCGGCCGGCCTGGCGTGGTCGCAGTACTACCTGGCTCCGGCGGCCGACGGGGCCACGCGGCTGGGAGCCATCCGGTTCAACCCGGCCGGGTTCGTGGCTGCGGCCGCGCGGGCGCAGGGCACCTACACGCTGGCGACCATTCGCTTCTAGATTCGGGGCACCCCGTACGGTGCCCTCATCGTGAACTTCACAGACCGGCTGCAGCAGAGTCTCTCGCTGCTCTGGGAATTCCTGCCCGGCCTCCTCGGCGCGGGTTTCATCCTGTTCGTCGGCTACGTCCTGTCCAAGCTCGTGCAAAAGGGCGTGGCCCGGCTGCTGCGGCGGCTGCGCGTGAACGAGGGGCTGCGCAAGGTCGGCGTGATGAGCGCCGTGGACAGCGCGGCCGCGCACTACAACCCAGTGCGTGTCATCGCCCACCTGGCGTTCTGGGCGGTGATGTTCACGGCGATGCTGGTCGCGGCCAACGCGCTCGGCATCGACTCCCTGGCGCCGGTGTTCTCGGAGCTGGTGGGGTACGTGCCGAGCGTGATCGCGGCGATCGTGATCGTGATACTCGGGCTCGTGCTGGGCGATTTCGTCGGCGGGCTCATCATGGCGAGCACGCACACGCTGCACGGCGGGCCGACGCTCGCGCGCGCGGGCAAGGCCGGCGTGGTGCTCCTGGCGGTGTTCATGTCGCTGCAGGAGCTGGGCGTGGCCACGAACATCGTGACGACGGCGTTCGCGATCATCTTCGGCGCCGTGGCGCTGGCGGCGGCGCTCGCGTTCGGGCTCGGGAACCGCGACCTGGCCGGCGAGATCACGCGTGGCTGGTACGAGCGATACCGGGCCGAACGGGAGGCGATCGCCAAGGAAGTGGCGACGGAAGAGGCCGCCGAGGGCCTGGGCGACGCGCCGGGGCGGTGACGGGGAACTGCGGCATTTTCCGCGCGCTTCTGCGCGATCTGCGGCGCAGTTATCAACACGAGAACGGCACGCCGAAACCCAGTCGATAAGCCACGAGCTGACAACGGCTTACGCTGTGGCAAAGCCATTGTATCCGCCGCACCCGGATTGTAGATTTCCACGTTCTCGCGAAGCGGCCCAAATCCCCACTTTTCGGCCCCCGAAATGACCGCCCCAAACAATCGCGAACGGATCCTTCCTCGCCTCATCGACGACGAGATCAAAGAGTCGTTCATCAACTACTCGATGAGCGTCATCGTGAGCCGCGCGCTGCCCGACGTGCGCGACGGCCTGAAGCCGGTGCACCGCCGGATCCTGTACGCGATGAACGAGCTCGGCCTCGTGCCGGGGCGGCCGTACAAGAAGTCGGCCACGGTGGTGGGCGACGTGCTGGGCAAGTACCACCCGCACGGCGACAGCGCGGTGTACGACGCGATGGTGCGCATGGTGCAGGACTTCTCGCTGCGCTATCCGCTGGTGGACGGGCAGGGGAACTTCGGCTCGATGGACGGCGACAGCGCCGCCGCCTACCGGTACACCGAGGCGCGGCTCACGCGCATCGCGACCGAGATGCTGGCGGACATCGAGAAGGCCACGGTGGATTACGCGCCGAACTTCGACGACCGCCTCGAGGAGCCGACGGTGCTGCCGAGCGGGCTGCCGAACCTGGTGGTGAACGGGTCGAGCGGCATCGCCGTGGGCATGGCGACGAACATCCCGCCGCACAACCTGAAGGAGGTGGTCGCGGCGATCACGGCGCTGATCGACGACCCGTCGCTCGGCGCGGACGCGATCCGCAAGCACATCAAGGGCCCCGACTTCCCCACGGGCGCCTACGTGTACGGCACCGCGGGCATCAAGGACTACGTCGAGACCGGCCGCGGCCGGATCGTGATGCGGGCGCGCGCGGTGATCGAGGAGAACGAGAAGGGCAGCAAGTCACAGATCGTCGTCACGGAGCTGCCGTACCAGACGAACCGTGCGTCGCTGGTGGAGCA
>JAYEKC010000078.1:0-5050 GCA_034716715.1 Gemmatimonadota bacterium
AAACGGCCGGGGCCGGCCCAAACAAATGGCGGCGGCGCCCCGGTTTTGGGGGCCCGCCGCTCTGTCTACTGTCTACTGTCTACTGTCTACTCATCAGTCCATCTGGCGCCTGATGAACGTCGGGATCTCCAGGTCGTCGAGGTCCGGCTGGGGGCGGCGTTCCGGCTGTGGTGCGGCGCGCCGCACCGCCGGCACGGCGCTGCCCTGCCCGGCCTGGAACGCGCTGCCAATCACCGGCCGTGGTCGCGCGCCGTCGATCGGGATCACCGGCGTACCGCCCGAGACCGCGGCCCGCGCCGCGGGGGCGGCGCCGCTCGCGGCCGGACGGCCGGCCTGCTGCGACGAGCGGCCGAAGCCCGTCGCCACCACCGTGACGCGGATCTCGCCCTGCATCGATGGCTCCTGGACGGCGCCGAAGATGATCTCGGCTTCGTCGCCCGCGGCGTCGTGGATGACGTCGGCGATGGCGGTCACCTCGCCCAGCGTGAGGTCGGGGCCGCCGGTGACGTTGAGCAGCACGCCGGTCGCCCCGGCGATCTGGACGTTCTCGAGCAGCGGGCTGGAAATCGCCTCGCGGGCGGCGGCCATCGCGCGGTCGTCGCCGCGGCCGATGCCGGTGCCCATGAGGGCGGCGCCGCCGTCCTTCATGACCGTGCGGACGTCGGCGTAGTCCACGTTGATCATGCCGACGCCGGAGATGATGTTCGAAATGCCGCTCGTGGCGTGCAGGAGCACCTCGTCGGCCTTCTTGAGGGCGTCCTGGAACGGGATGTTCTTGCCCACCACCGCGAGGAGCCGCTCGTTGGGCACGACGATCATCGTGTCCACGTACTTGCCCATCTCGATGATGCCTTCCTCGGCCTGCCGGATACGCTTGCGGCCCTCGAAGAGGAACGGCCTGGTCACGATGCCCACCGTCAGCGCGCCGGCCTCGCGGGCGAGCTCGCAGACGATCGGCGCCGCTCCCGTGCCGGTGCCGCCGCCCATGCCGCAGGTGACGAACACGAGGTCGGCGTTGGTCAGCGCCCGGGCGACGTCTTCGCGGTTTTCGTCAATGGCCTGGCGCCCGATTTCCGGGCGGGCGCCGGCGCCGAGGCCGCGGGTGAGCTTCTTCCCGATCTGGATCTTGACGTCGGACTTCGAGTTGAGGAGGGCCTGCGCGTCGGTGTTGACCGAGATGAACTCGACACCCGCGAGGCTCTCGTCGATCATGCGGTTGACGGCGTTCCCGCCGCCGCCGCCCACCCCGACGACCTTCATTCGTGCGCTTTGCGCGGGGGCTTCCTCGAACTCGAAGATGCTCATGGAGAGTAGACAGTAGACAGTAGACGGTAAACAGAGCAGGAAATGATAGCGCGCACCCCGGAGTCGCGCGACACTGCGCGGGTCACCCGCGCGCCCCGGTTCGGTCAGAAGTCCGTCATCCTACTTGACGAGCGACGGGCGGAAAGGCAAAGGCGCCCCGCGTGGATCGTTTTCCACACCGAGCGCCGCTCCGAAGGGATGTGACCCTCTGTCTACTGTCTACTGTCTTCTGTCTACTAGAAGAAGTCCTGCAGCCAGGTCTTCACCCGCTGCGCGATCTTGTCCACGCTCGGGGCGCCGGCCATCGAGATGCGCTTCCCCTTCGACGCCGCGCCGCCAAGCGCCACCCGGTGGGCACCGTACTGGACCAGCCCCACCACGGTCGAGAACCGCGCCTGCATCACGTTGTCGGCCAGGCCGCCGAGGAACTCGCCGGGCACGCCGATCCGCGCGCCGGTGCCGAACACGTCGCTCGCGAGCTCCGCGGTGCCGGGCTGGGCCGCCGCCCCGCCCGTGACCACGACGCCGGCGGCCAGCTTCTTGATGTAGCCGGCCTTCTCCACGTCGCGCGAGACCATTTCGTAGATCTCCGCCGTCCGCTGGTGCATGATGTGCGCGAGCAACTCGCGCGGGATCTGCCGGTCGCCCTGCGCCACGGTGCTCGGCAGGCTGATGACCTCCGTGCGGTCCACCATCGGCTCGTACACGCAGCCGTGCTTCTCCTTCAGCCCCTCGGCGTCGGCCTGGGTGACGCCGAGGCCGTGGACGATGTCGCTGGTGACGTTGAGGCCGCCGAGCGCGACTGTGCCGAGGTAGCGGATCTTGCCTTCGTGGAACACGGCGACGTCCGTGGTGCCGGCCCCCATCTCGACGAGGCACACGCCCAGTTCCTTCTCGTCGTCGGTAAGCACCGCGAGGGCCGACGCGAGCGGCTCCAGGACGAGCTCGCCCACCTTGTAGCCAGCGCGCTCCACCGCCTTCCGGAGGTTCATCGCCGGGCTCGACCCGATGGTCACGAGGTACATCTCGGTCTCGAGCCGCGTGCCGATCATCCCGATCGGGTCGCGCACGCCGACGTTCTTGTCCACGGAGTATTCCTGCGGAATCGCGTGGATGAGCTCGCGGTCCTGCGGGATGGGCTGCGCCCGCGCGACGGCGTTGGCGCGGTCCACGTCACCGCGGGTGATCTCGGCCCCGGTCACCGACGCGATGCCCGTGGAGGTCATCGCCTGGACGTGCTCGCCGGCAATGCCGGCGTACACCGTGCCCACCTTCGCGCCCGCCATTCGCTCGGCGTCCTCGAGCGCCTTCCGGATGCAGCGGGTGGACTCCTCGATGTCGGCCACCACGTTGCGCCGCAGCCCGGTGGTTCGCGCCTGCCCCACGCCCAGGATGTTGACCGTGGGATGCTTGGGCAGGTCGCCCACCACCTCGGCGATCACCGCGGTGGTCTTGGCGGAACCGATGTCGAGGCCGGCAACGAGGTTGTCAGACAAGGGCGAGTCTTCGGTTGGCGGTTGGCGGTGGGCAGTGGGCGGGCGCCCTCATGGCAGCCGCACCACGACCTGGTCCTTGAACCGGAGGTCGATCTCGCTCGCCGCCAGGTTGCGGCGCCTGAGGTCGGCCTCCACGGGAATCACGTCGAACAGGCGCTCCACCGTTACGCCGGCCGGCGCGAGCACCACGCGCCCCGCCGGTTCGTTCAACTGCACCACGAGCCCTCCGGCTTCGCCCCGGCGCACGTCGCCGATGCGGGCGTACAGCGCCGGGAGCGATGCGCGAACCGCGCCGAGGACGCGCAACGCGACGGTGTCGCGCGTGCGCAGCACCGGCAGGTCCGCGTTCACAACCGTGGGATCGAGCCGCAGGGTGTTGCCCCGCGCGTCCACGGCGGCGAGCTGCCCGCCGGACTGCACGTAGGCCACCGGCGGGTTCTCCGTCACCTGAACGACGAGGGTGCCCGGAAGCCTCCGTTCGATGCGGACGTCCCGCACCGCCGGCAGCCGCCGCACGCGCGCCTCGAGCGGACCGGCGTCGTCCCACACGGACGCCGTCGAGTCCACCCCCAATCGCGAAACGATCTCGTCGGGGCTCGCGTAACGCGCGCCCCGCACTTCCACCTGGCGCACGCGGAAGAAGTCCATTTGCGCCAGCACCGGCCGGTACCACCAAGGCAACGAGGCGGCGCCCACGACAAGTACGAGCGCGCCGATGCGCCGTGCCCGCCGGCGCCGGCGGTCGCGGGCGGCGGCTGCGCGTCTCGGCGGCGGCTCGTCCGCCCCGCCCCCGGTCGGTTCCACCCGGTCGGCCTCACCCCTCACGCGCGCCCCTCACCAAGGAGCTTCAGGAGTTCCGGTCCACTCGTCGTGATGTCCCCCGCCCCGAGCGTGATCACGACGTCGCCCGCCCGGAGTTCCGGCGCGAGGGCGGCGGCGAGCGCCGTGCGCGCCCCCGTCCACGCGGGCGCACGGCCGGCCTTCGCCATCGGGTCGGCGATGAGCGCGCTCGTCACCCCCGGCAGCGGCTGCTCGCGCGCCGGGTAGATGTCGGCGAGCCAGACGGCGTCCGCGGCGCACAATGCCTCCGCGAATTCGGCGGCAAAGTCGCGCGTGCGGGTGAAAAGGTGCGGCTGGAATGCCGCGACGATCCGGCGGCCGGGATACGCGGCGCGGGCGGCGGCGAGCGTGGCGCGCAGTTCCGTGGGATGATGCGCGTAGTCGTCCACGACGGCGACGCCCCCCGCCTCGCCGATCCGCTCGAAACGGCGCTCCACCCCGCCGAATCCGGCGAGGCCGCGCGCCAGGTCGTCCACCTTCGCGCCCCACGCGCCCACGCCCACGGCGATGGCGGCCAGCGCGTTGCGCACGTTGTGCAGGCCCGGCACGCGCAACACCACGGTGCCCAGTGGCTTGCCGTCGAACGCGACGGTGAAGGTGGAGCCGCCGTCGGCCGGGCGAACGTCGCGCGCCACCATCCGCGCGTCCGGGCTGTCAAGGCCGTAGCGGATCACCTCGGCGGTGGCCGGGGATGGCAGGAGGTTCGCCCACTGGTCGTCGGCGCACACCACCAGCCAGCGCGCGCCCCCGACGAACCGGGCGAAGGTCGCGCGGATGTCGTCGAGGTCGCGGTAGATGTCGAGGTGGTCGGCTTCGATGTTGGTCACGACGGCCACCTGCGGGTCGAGCGCGAGGAAGGACCGGTCGTACTCGTCGGCCTCCACCACGAACACGCGGTCGGCACCGGGGCTGAGGTTGCCGTTCCACGCGCGGACGCGCGCCCCGACCACGCCGGTGGCGTCGATGCCGGCGCCCTTGAGCGCGTCGGTCACCATCACGGTGGTCGTGGACTTTCCGTGCGTGCCCGCCACGGCCACCAGGCGTTCGCCCCCCGCGGTGGCCTCGGCCAGCGCCTCGGCACGGCGGATCACCGGGATTCCGAGCTGACGGGCGCGCGCAAGCTCGGGATGGTCCTTCGCAACGGCCGACGTGACCACGAGCGCGCGATGTCCCTCCACATGGGCGGGATCGTGGCCGCGCTGCACCGCGATGCCGTGGCGATCGAGGTCTGGGGCGGCGCCGGCGCTGTCGCAGCCCGTGACCGCGGCGCCGCGCCGAACGCACAGCTCCGCCAGCGCACTCATGCCGGCGCCGGCAATCCCCATGCAATGCCCGGGGCGCGGGTCGCTCCGGTCAATGAGCGGCATGGGATCCGAGCGCGAGGATGCGGGCGGCGATCTCGTCCGCGG
>JAYEKC010000079.1:0-5049 GCA_034716715.1 Gemmatimonadota bacterium
CTCGACGACACGCGCTTCTGGGTGGTGCGGGCTCGCGTGGCGGGCAGCGGCGTCACCGGCCTCTCCACACTGCTGTCGGGCGCCTACATCGGCATCGACATCGGTACCTCCTCCGAGTCGCGGCGCATCCTGCAGGCGGCCCGCGCCGCCGGCCTCGGGCTCAAGCTCCACGCCGACGAGCTCGAACCCGGCGGCGGTGCCGAGCTGGCGGCGGAGCTGCAGGCCACCAGCGCCGACCACCTCGCGGCCATCTCCGAAGCCGGCATCGGCGCGCTGGCGGCCGCGGGTACGGTCGCCGCCCTCCTGCCCGGGACGATGATGTTCCTTGGCCGGCCCAGCCACGCGCCGGCCCGCCGGCTGGTCGAAGCGGGAGTGCCCGTGGCGCTGGCCACGGATTTCAATCCCGGCACATCGCCCACGGTGAACTTCCCGCTCATCCTCACTCTCGGGCTGAGCCAGCTCCACCTCTCGGTCGCCGAGGCCCTCGTGGCCGCGACGGTCAACGGCGCGGCGGCCCTCGGCCTGGCGGCAGAAACCGGTCAGATTGCCCCCGGATTCTCGGCGGACCTGGCGCTCTTCGACATTGAGGACGCGCGCGAACTGCCATACTGGTACGGCGACCGGCGGTGCCGGGCCACGTGGATTCGCGGAATCGCTTGTCACGGCGCGGGCGTCGACGGTACCTTTCCCCGTTCGCCCGGCCGCCCGCTCTAATGAAAGAACGGCGGCCGTCCTAATGGTCCCCGCTAGCGCGCAATGGCAAACGTCGCTGCCCTGAAGAAGAAAGCCGCCGACCTCGAGGCGAAGAAGCAGGTCGACAAGGCGATCGCCGCGTATCGCGAGGTGCTCGACGCCTACGATCGCGGCGAGGACGCCGAGCCGGAAATCGCCCTCTACAACCGGGTGGGCGACCTCCTGTCGCGGCAGGGCAACGCGGCCGAGGCCGTGATGCTGTACGAGCGCGCCGTGGACCTGTACACCGAAGGCGGCTTCTTCAACAACGCGATTGCGCTCTGCAACAAGGTGCTGCGCACGTCGCCGGGCCGGGCGTCCATCTACTACAAGCTCGGCAAGATCAGCGCCGCCAAGGGCTTCAAGGGCGAGGCCAAGCAGAACTTCCTCGAGTACGCGGACCGGATGCAGAAGAACGGCCAGATGGACGAGGCCTTCCGCGCCCTGAAGGAGTTCGCCGAACTCGTCCCTGACCAGGACGACGTGCGCCTGATGCTGGCCGAGCAGCTCACGCGCGCCGGCAAGCAGGGCGAGGCACTGCAGCAGCTGCAGGTGCTGTACAACCGCCACGAGGCGGAGGGGCGGTCCGACGAGGCGGCGGCCACCCTCGAGCGGATCAAGTCGATCGACCCGAACTTCGAGCCGCAGGCGTCGGAGAAACGGGAGAAGTCGAAGGCCGACGACCTCGTGTTCATCGACCTCGACGCGCCGCCCCGGCGCAGCACGCGCAGCATTCGCGCGCACGCGCCGGAACCGCCGAAGCCTGCGCCTCCGCCGCCCGCGCCCAAGCCTGAAGCCAAGCCCGAGGCCAAGCCCGAGATCGCGGCCGAGGCGGCGCCCGCACCAGCTCCCGAGCCGGGGTCCCCGCCCGCCGGCGGGATGGAGGGGCTGGAACTCACGTCGGCCATCGGTGCGGCGGACGTCGAGGTTCCCGCCGCCGACGCCAGCTCGCTGCTCGGCCTCGAGCCCACGTCGCTCGGTGACGGGACGGACGCTCCGGTGGAGGACTCCGAGCCGCTGGACGCCGCGGAGTTCGGCGCCATCGACCTCTCGACGATCCAGGAAGCGCGCAGCGAACGGCCCGGCGCGTCGAAGGACCTCGCCCTCGGCGGCGAGCTTCCGCGCCTCGACGATGCGGAGGCGGAGCGCATCAGCGGGTCGTTGCTGGCGATGGACGACCTGTCGGCGGACAGGGGTGGCGCCCTGCCGCTGATCGAGGCGGATGCGGACCTGGGCGTCGAGCCCACCGCGCTCGACGACGACACGGCGGGGGGCACCGGGCTGGAGCTCATCAGCCTCGACGACGACGAAAAGCGGCCGGCCACGGCCGATACCGACGACGTCGAGGAGGCGCCGACGACGCCCACGCACTACCACGAGGTGGAGCCCGAGGTCGTCGACGAACCGCCCGTTCCCGTGCGCCGCTCGTCGTCGATGCTCGCCGCAAACTCGGTAATGACGCTGCGCGTCAAGGTCGAGGACGAGCCCGAGAACTGGGACCTGCGCCGCAAGCTCGGCGAGGCGCTGCTCGAGGCTGGTGAGCGCGACGACGGGCTGCGCGAGCTGGAGGCGGCGCTGGCCGGGTTCGACAAGGCGAACGACATCGACGGCGCATCGTCCATCGCGGACGAGATCGTGCGGGTGGACCCCTCGTCCATCCGCTACCACCAGAAGCGCGTCGAGTACGCCTTCCGGGCCAACGACAAGGGGCGCACGGCCGACGCGTACCTGTCGCTGGCCGACGCCCTGCTGCGCAATGGGCAGACCGACCGCGCGCGCACGGTGTACGACCGGGTCCTCGAGATCCGGCCGCACGACGCGCGCGCCACCGCCGCGCTCGAGACGCTCCTCCCGTCGCCGCCGGCCGGGGTGCCGGCGGCCGGCCGCCCCGCCACGCCCCCGCGCGGCAAGCGGTACACCGGGTCGGTCGCGCCCGACAAGCCGGTCGTCACGACGAAGCCCGATGCCGCGCCGGCGGGCGGCGACGAAGACCTCATCTCCCTCGGCGACTGGCTGCGCGAGGACGAGGGCCCGAAGTCCACGCGCATGGTGGTGGAGGAGCAGGAGCCCACCGGCGACGAGCAAGCCGACTTCGCCGACATGCTCAAGAAGTTCAAGCAGGGCATTTCCGAGAACGTCGAGGAGGAGGACCACGAGGCGCACTACGACCTGGGCGTCGCGTACAAGGAAATGGGCCTCGTGGACGAGGCCATCGCCGAGTTCCAGAAGGCGTTGCGCGGCACCGAGCACCGGGCGCGCACGTACGAGGCCCTCGGCCAGTGCTTCCTCGAGAAGAAGCAGCTGCCGGTGGCCACGACAATCCTGCAGCGCGCCCTCAACGAGCCGGGCGTGGGCGACGAGCAGCTCGTCGGCGTCCTGTACCTGCTCGGCTACATCCACGAGTCCCTGCACAAGCCGGCCGAGGCCAAGGGCTACTACGAGCGCGTGTTCGCGGTGGACATCCAGTTCCGCGACGTGGGCGACCGCCTCAACGCGGTGGACAAGGCGCTCAAGTGAGCATCGAGGCTCGCCTCATGGCGCCCGTGGCGCCGGCGCTCCTCGAGATCCAGGAGCCCATCCGCGACCGGCTGGAGCGCGTGCCCGACGAGATGTGGCGCATCGTCAAGGCCGACGCGCCGGTCATCGCCGCGGCCAACGCGCACCTCCGCGGCATGAAGGGCAAGATGTTCCGGCCTACGCTGCTCCTCCTGGCGAGCGAACTGGAGGAGGCGGCCGACGGGCGCGAGACCGCGTTCGCCGCCGTCGCGGAGCTGGTGCACCTGGCGAGCGTCGTGCACGACGATTCCGTGGACCATTCCAACGTGCGCCGCGGCCAGCCGACCATCAACGCGCTCTTCTCGCACCAGATCGCGGTGATCATGGGCGACTACCTCTACTCGAAGGCGCTCGCCGAGCTCGTGCGCCTCGGCGACCTCGAGCCGCTGCGCGCGTTCACGGCCGCCTCGAACGAGATGACGCTGGGCGAGATGCGCCAGCTCGCCGCGTACGATGCGCTGCGGTTCAGCGAAACGGACTACTTCCAGCTGATCAAGGCCAAGACGGCATCGTTGCTGGGCGCCGCCTGCGAGGTGGGCGCCCTTTGCGGGGCGCCGGCCCACCGCGAGGCGATGCGCCTGTACGGCGTCCAGCTCGGTATGGCCTTCCAGGTGGCCGACGACCTGCTCGACTACACCGAAGTCGAGGCCGTCACCGGCAAGCCCAGCGGGAACGACCTGCGGGAGCACAAGGTGACCCTCCCGCTCATCGCCGCGCTGCCGGCGATGTCGCCGCGCCAGCGCGCGACGGTGGAGGCCCTGTTCGCCTCGCCCGTGCCGAGCGACGCGGAGATCGCCGAGGTGGTGGCGTTGGTCACGGAGTGCAGTGGCATCGAGTATGCCCGCCGGAAGGGGCAGGACTTTGCCGACGTGGCCGAGGCCGCCCTCGCTCCCGTTCCCCGGTCCCCGGCCCGCGACGCCTTGGCCGGCGCCCTGCGGTACGTCCTGGACCGGCGGTCGTAACGATGCCCCAGCCGGGATCGTCCAGACATCGGCCGGGGTATCACTTGGCGGTGCTCGCGGCCGGCTTCGTGACCGGGGGACTCCTGAACGCCGCCGCCCGCCAATGGCTGCCGACGGGTGCGGTCAAGGAATTTCTCACGACCGGCGTGACCCCCTCGCTGGGACACATTGAGCTGGATCTGGTTATCTTCAAGTTCGGCATCGGGCCGTTCGCGATGGATGTGTCGCTCCTGAGCGCCGTGGGCGTACTCATTGCGTACCTGATCGCCCGATCGTTGTTCTAGCCCGGCCAAGGCCGGAAGCGGGTCAAGGAGGCAACATGTTTGGCATGGGTCCGATGGAGATGTTCCTGGCACTCGTCGTGGTGCTGCTGCTCTTCGGGGCGAAGCGCATCCCGGAGATCGCCGGGTCGTTCGGCAAGGGTATCCGCGAGTTCAAGAAGAACATGACCGACGTCCAGAAGGAGATTCAGGCGCCGCAGTCGCAGGCCGACGCGCTCCCGCCCGCACAGGCGCGTGAAGAGTCGGCGCCGCGCGAGCCGAAGCGCCTCATCCAGTAGCGGCGCGGCGAGCGCGCGACTCGGTCGCGCAGCCAACGCCCGGTCCGGGACTCAACCACGGGCCCCCGGCGTAAGCGGGTCTGGCGGGGCAGGGAAGAACGAAGCGGGGGGGGGGGGGGGGGGGGGCGCGGGGGGCCCGTCGCGGGGCGTAGCGGCCGCAGGCGCCGCAGGGGCGCGGGCGGCGGAGACCTGTCCATGCTCGCTAGGGTTGGTTCCAGCACCCTTCGCTAAGAAACTTGA